>NZ_ALNN01000010.1:0-24896 GCF_000293175.1 Capnocytophaga sp. CM59 | reverse complement strand
CAGAGTGTAAATATATGAAATTATTTTGACACCTCAATAAAAAATTATTCATTTGATTGAACTTCAAATAATTAAATGTAATGAACAACTTGGAGCAAAGTTACAAAAAAATTCTTGAAGTATTATCAAATCTCTTTGGAAATAAATCTCAACTCTACCAAAGAAAAAAACTAAAAATATTTGATTTAGAGGCGCTTAGTTTAGCTCTAATAGCAGAGAATATAAGCTTTTCCTCTGAATGTCAGCTTTTTAGATAGCTTCCTTAATCCTTTAAGTGCCAGATTGAAAAGGAGCGTTTTTAGTTGTACAAAAAAATGATCAGAACTAAAAACTAACTACTGAAAACTAAAAACTTTTTTGTATTTTTGCACCCGCAAAAAGAAATGATATGTTAGCGAGATTAGATATTGTAAAGCAACGATTTGATGAGGTTTCTGACCTTATTATACAACCCAATATCATAGCCGACCAAAAGCGCTATGTACAACTTACTAAGGAATACAAGGAGCTGAAACAGCTCATGGACAAGCGCCAAGAATATATAATTGTAACAGCCAATATTGCTGAGGCCGAGGAAATTATCAAGGACGGAAGTGACGAGGAAATGACCGAAATGGCTCGCCTTCAGTTGGAAGAAGCTAAGGAAAGACTCCCTCAGCTGGAGGAAGAAATCAAGTTCTTACTCATTCCTAAGGATCCCGAAGACAGCAAAAATGCAGTGATGGAAATCCGTGCAGGTACAGGTGGGGACGAGGCGTCTATCTTTGCAGGCGACCTCTATCGTATGTACAATAAGTACTGCCAGGATAGGGGCTGGAGTGTCTCTGTAATGGATATGAACGAGGGTACCTCTGGCGGGTTCAAGGAAATTATTTTGGAAATCAATGGAGAAGATGTATATGGTACACTCAAGTTTGAAGCGGGCGTACATCGTGTACAGCGCGTGCCACAAACAGAAACACAGGGGCGAGTACATACTTCCGCCGCAACCGTAATGGTGCTCCCCGAAGCGGAAGAGTTTGATGTGGAACTCAATATGGAGGATGTCAAGATCATTCGTACTACTTCCACAGGGCCTGGTGGTCAGTCGGTTAATACAACTTACTCGGCTATTCAGCTACAACACATTCCCACAGGGATAGAGGTGCGTTGCCAAGATGAGAAATCCCAACATAAGAATTTGGATAAGGCTTTAAAGGTGCTCCGCTCTCGTCTTTACGAAATGGAATTGGCTAAGAAAATGGAGGCCGACTCTGCACGTCGTAAAAGTATGGTCTCCAGTGGTGACAGAAGTGCCAAGATACGTACTTATAACTATCCACAAGGACGCGTAACGGATCACCGTATTGGGTTGACCCTCTACGATCTAGGCAATATTATGAATGGAGATATCCAGCGCCTGATTGATGAACTCCAACTGGCCGAAAACACCGAAAAACTCAAAGAAGGAGACATCTTTTAATGACTAATGACAAGTGACGAGTGACAAATACCACAATAGGAATTAGTCACTCGTCACTCATCACTTGCCACTATCAAAGAATGTTGAGCACTTGCTCCTTTATCTTCTCCAATTCATTTTTCATCAGCACCACGATTTGTTGCATTTGAGCGTGGTTGGCTTTGGAACCTAGGGTGTTGATTTCGCGCCCTATCTCCTGAGCGATAAAGCCCAATTTGCGCCCATTGGACTGGGGTTCTTCCAGCGTGGTAAGAAAGTAATTTAGGTGATTGGCAAGCCGTACTTTCTCCTCGGTGATGTCCAATTTTTCAAGGTAAAAGATAAGCTCTTGCTCGAAACGATTCTCATCTACTCGGTCTCTAATTTCTTCCACAGCGCGCTCCATACGACTACGGATGGCGGCAAGTCGCTCTGTGTCAAGTGCTTCTACTTGGGTCAGGAGTTGTTGTATGTTCCTGATACGTAGCTCAAAATCTTTCTGTAAAATAGCGCCCTCACTACTGCGAAACGCTTGTAATTGCTTGAGGGCTAAGACTAACACCTCCTCTATTTGGGCAAACTCCCGCTCATCTACTTCTTCCATAGGCGTAGTCAGCGCATCGGGCATGCGTACGGCCATCTTGAGAAATTCTACATCAGGCCCATTGGGCGAAATGGCTCGCATCTGCTCTATATAGCCGAGAACAACAGGGGCATTGAGCGTGGAAGTACTTGAGGCAGAGGTGTTTTCTACCGTAAGGGTAAAATCAATCTTTCCGCGCTCTAGGGTGTCGGAAATCAGTTTCCTAAGAGTTAATTCTTTCTCCTTATAGGCTTGTGCAATACGGGTGTTGAGGTCTATGGCCTTGCTATTGAGAGACTTTATCTCTATAATGATTTTCTTATCAGCAAGTTGCAATAGGCTCTTGCCAAAGCCTGTCATGGATTGTATCATGGTTGTATGCTTTGATGAGTGCAAAGGTACTAAAAATATCGCTTAAATCACGTAAATATCTTACTTAAATTGTATATTGTAAATTAATTTTGTACATTTGCAGAGTTTTTCATATCTTAAACTAAAGGTACTCCATAACATGGATATTCAATCTGTAAAACAACGTTTTGGTATTATTGGCAACGATTCCAAGCTGAATCTAGCCATAGAAAAAGCCGTTCGTATCGCCCCTACTGATGTCTCTGTACTCATCACAGGGGAAAGTGGCGTGGGTAAAGAGGCTTTTGCTCGGATTATTCACACGCTTTCAGCTCGTAAACATGCAAAATATATAGCTATCAACTGTGGGGCAATCCCCGAAGGTACGATTGATTCAGAACTATTTGGTTTTAAGGCAGGTAGCTTCACACACTCTGGCAAGGAGGATAAAAAAGGTTACTTTGAGGAGGCCAATGGGGGCACGATTTTCCTTGATGAGGTGGGCGAATTACCTCTTTCGGCACAGGTACGACTCTTGAGGGTCTTGGAAAATGGGGAGTTTATCCGCGTAGGGGACTCCACTCCTCGCAAAACCGATGTGCGTATTGTGGCTGCTACCAATGTAAAGATGCAGGAGGCTCTCAAGAAGGGACGCTTCCGTGAGGACTTGTACTATAGGCTCAATACGGTGGAGATCTTCCTCCCGCCTCTTAGAGAACGCAAAGAGGATATCCATCTGCTATTTAGAAAATTTGCCTCAGATTTTGCTCAAAAATATCATATGCCTACTATCCAACTTTCTCCAGAAGCAGTCAAGGAACTCTTACACTATCGTTGGCCTGGTAATATAAGGCAGTTGAGAAACATAGCCGAGCAAATATCTGTAGTGGAACAGAAAAGGGAAATCTCTGCTGAAACACTGCTTTCTTATCTTCCTGAGGATAAGGTAAGTCACTTGCCTGCTACAGTCTCTCAGAGCAAAGCCGAGAGTGATTTTGCTTCCGAAAGAGAAATCCTTTACAAGGTGCTTTTTGATATGCGTAATGACCTCAATGATCTCAAACAGCTTACATTTAAGCTTATACAGGAGGGAAATACCCCCAAAGTACAGGAGGAGAACCAGACGCTTATCCATAAGATCTATGGCTCTGAGGTGACCTATCCTACTGATATGAATGAACCTGCTATGATGCTCCTCTCTCATGACAAAGCGCCTTCGCATGTGGGGAAGCATGGTAACTATGATTTTGCTGAGGAAATACAGGAGGAAGAACCCATTTCTTTGCAGGACAAAGAGGTGGAGCTGATACAGAAATCCTTGGAACGGCATAGGGGTAAGAGAAAAGAAGCGGCTAAGGAACTAGGAATCTCCGAGCGAACCCTTTATCGGAAAATAAAACAATACAATATAGAATAGATATGCTATTTTTTGCATCTTAACGAATAAATATTACGTCTTAACAAATGAGTTGTATATGAGAAACATATTATTTTTTATTTCGTTTTTATACTTACAAATAGCGGTGGCTCAGTCCTATGATGCTTATTTCACTAAGGAGGCACTCCGATTGGATTTTTTTCTTTTTGGGACTAAGCGTACCACTCAGGTAGCTCTCAAAGGACTCAAGCAGGAACCGCTTTTTGGAGGTTCTCATACGAACTTGATACACCCCAATCAAGGGGAATATCGCATACAAGTATTAGATCCTGTATCGGGTAAGGTGTTGTATTCCAAGGGGTTTATTACACTCTTGGAAGAATGGCAAAGCTTAGAAACCGATGAGGCTAAAACGGAGTTTTTTGAGGTTCCTCTTCAAGTACCTTATCCTAAAGCACAGGTTAAGGTGAATTTCGACCATAGGAAGACTGATGGAAATTTCGCAACTCTTTTCTCTACTTCTGTAGACCCTACCGATTATAGGATTGTCAAAGATACTCCACTGAAGTTCCCTATCAAACAGCTGCTCAGCAATGGAGCACCTCAGCGGAAAGTGGATATAGTAGTACTTCCTGAAGGATATACACAAGAGGAAATGGACAAGTTTGTCGCCGATACCCAGCGCTTATTTGATTATTTGTTCTCTATTGCTCCTTATAGCAAACACAAAGCGGACTTCAATATTTGCGCAGTGTTGGCGCCTTCTCAAGAGAGTGGCACCGACTTGGCTGGGGTGTTGGCCTATAAGAATACGTTGTTTGATAGCCATTTTTATTCCTTTGGCATGGACAGATACCTCACTTGTCCCTCATTCTTTAAGGTGGCTGATGTAGCAGCGGCTGTGCCTTATGATCAACTCTTTGTGGTGGTCAATACCAAAGAGTATGGGGGTGGTGCTTTTTATAATCTATTGAATCTCAATGTGTCGGATAATTCTTTAGCTGAAAAAACATTTGTACATGAGTTTGGCCATGGTTTTGTAGGCCTTGCCGATGAGTACAGTTACGAAGAGGGAATGGGAAGCCGCTACAACCTTAAAATAGAGCCTTGGGAACCCAATATTACCTCTTTGGTGGATTTTGGGAGTAAGTGGAAGGATATGGTGGAGAAACGCACCCCTATTCCTACACCACGTATAGCCAAGTACCAACAGAAAGTGGGAGCCTTTGAGGGGGGCGGCTACTTATCTAAGGGTATGTATAGTCCTATGCAGGATTGCAGAATGAATTCTATTGATAGTAATGATTTCTGCCCTGTATGTACCCGTGCTATTGAGAGAATGATACGCTTTTATACAGAATAAGATTTACAGTTTAGATATATGAATACTAACATGGTTAAAGGTTTTTCTAAACTCTCTAAGGAGGAAAAACGTCAATGGATATGCCAAACCTATCTTGATAAGGAGCCTTCTGCTGAGCAGGTTTTTGCAATTTATGATTTGGCCGATAGTAATTTGCAAAAGTTACATGATGATTTTATAGAAAATGCTATAGGTAACTATGTCCTACCCTTTGCCGTAGCGCCTAATTTCTTAATTGATGGTCTCAATTATACAGTGCCTATGGTGGTAGAGGAAAGTTCAGTGGTGGCTGCCGTAAGCAAAGCGGCCAAATTCTGGTCTGAACATGGAGGCTTCCACTGTCAGGTACGTAGCATGGAAAAGGTAGGCCATATTCATCTGTTCTTTGACGGGAACAAACAGGAACTCTTCCAATTCTTTAACCAAATAGACGCGCTTCTATACGAAGACACAAGTGCGCTTACTGAAAACATGCGCAAAAGGGGAGGAGGGATCTCTTCCATTATGCTCAAGGATATGACGGATTCCTTGGAGCATTATTATCAGGTATTTGTTACTTTCCTTACAGGAGATGCCATGGGGGCTAACTTTATCAATTCATGTTTGGAGCAGATGACTCAAACCATTGAGCGCGAAGCTCTCACACATATCACCCATGGAAATCTCGAAGTACTCATGAGTATTCTCTCCAATTATACTCCTCAGTGCTTAGTAAGGGCTGAGGTCTCTGCACCTACTAGCCAAATGTCCTATAATGACATTACAGGGGAGGAGTTTGCCTCCGACTTTGTCCGTGCCATCGCAGTAGCCAATGCCGATGTATATCGTGCGGTAACTCATAACAAAGGGGTTATGAATGGGATAGATGCCGTGGTTATTGCCACAGGAAATGACTTTCGAGCCGTGGAGGCAGCCGCTCATGCCTATGCCGCCAAGGAGGGTAGGTATAAGAGTCTTACTCAAGCCTCCCTCACAGATGGTATCTTCCATTATAGTATAGAGATACCTTTGGCTATAGGTACTGTAGGGGGACTTACCAAACTACACCCTATGGTAAGAACAGCCCTAAAAATACTTGAAAACCCTTCTGCAGAAGCTCTGATGAGGATTATTGCTTGTGTAGGACTGGCACAGAACTTTGCCGCAGTGAGTTCCTTGGTAACCCATGGTATCCAAAAGGGGCATATGAAAATGCACTTAGTCAATATACTAAACCAATTAGGGGCTACCCCAGAGGAAAAACAACAACTGATGGACTATTTCAAGGATAAAACCGTCTCTCATAGCGAGGTAGTACAAGCATTTAACCGAGTTAGAGGTCAGTAGTAAGTTGTCAGTAGTTAGTAGTTAGTAGTTAGTAGTTAGTTGTTAGTTGTTAGTTGTTAGTCTCTAGAAACTAACCACTAACCACTAACCACTGTTCACTAATTACTAATCACTAATCACTGAAATAATTGTTTCTTTCAGTATATCATAGTAAGAGATAGACCCACTTTCAACCCCTTTGCTCTTGAGGTCAGCTTGTTTGATAACTTCCATACAAAAGCTGATTTTCTTCAATGGGTAGAGGGAGGCAGCTTGTCGGTAATCTTTTAAGAAATAAGGGTTTACTCCCATTTCTCTAGCCAGTTCAGCATCGGTACGGCCTGTAAGGCTAGAGAAGATAAAAAGGCTCTTAAAATAGCGATACAGGTTCTCTGTAATCATGGGCATGGGGTTATCCTTCTGGTTTTCATTGAAGTACTTGATGATCTGCATAGCCTTAGGAAGGTCTTTCCTGCCAATGGCATTTTGCAATTCAAACACGTTGAAATCCTTGCTGATACCTATATTTTCCTCTATATGGGTAGGGGTGATTTCAGTACCTGGCTTGAGGATAATCTTGAGTTTGTTCAGTTCGTTGGCTATACGACTCAGATCGGTACCCAAGAAACTTACCAATAGCTGACAAGCCACTTGGTTGATGCTATATCCGTTTTCTTTCAAAAAACTATTTACCCACTTAACAGTGTCACTCTCATAGAGTTTTTTACTCTCAAGAGTGGTGTATTTCTTGAGTTCCTTGGCTAGTTTGGTTTTTCCGTCTATCTTGCCATATTTGTAACAAAGTACCAAAATAGTAGTTGGAGACGGTTTTTCCACGTAGGGGAGTAGCTGACCTATGGTGCGGCTAAGCTCTTGGGCTTCTTTGACGATGATCACTCGGCGTTCGGCCATCATGGGATACTCGCGGGCATAGTGAATAAGGGCGTCTATGGTGATATCTTTGCCATAAACCACTTGCTGGTTGAAAGCCTTTTCATCATCACGGAGTACATTTTGTTCTATATAGTTACTGATTACGTCAATAAAATAAGGCTCTTCCCCACATAGATAGTAGATGGGACTATAATTTTGTTTTTTTAACTCAGCTAAAATTTTTTCTACTTCGTTCATGCTATGTGTTTCTAATTTTCTTTTTGTATATTTGCACCCATGCAAACATTGAATTTCCCTACGTACGAATTTCGGTTCAAAAGTAATGAAAATAAACGATATATTTTTGATATAATCCGAAAAAAATTTGTGGTGCTTACTCCTGAAGAATGGGTACGGCAACATGCGGTACGCTTTCTCTTACAGGATAGGGGCTACCCCCAGTCGCTCATGAATGTGGAAAAACGCATACAAATCAATCACTTAACCAAGCGCTACGACATTGTTATCTATCGCCCCGATGGAAGTATTTTCTTGGTGGTGGAGTGCAAGGCCCCACAGGTGGGGATCACCCAAGAGGTTTTTGACCAAATAGCTCGCTATAACCTTACCCTAAAAGCTGAGAACCTCATGGTAACTAATGGATTACAACATATTTTCTACCAGATAGACTATGAAAGGAAAGCCTATATATTCTTGCGAGAACTACCCAATTTCTACCCACTGGATGAAAATCAAAAAAAATATGATAAATCTGTAATTTTAAACCATTAAAAGTTGTATCTTTGCCGCACTTTTACACCCGTGTTATGAAGTTATCCCACGCAGGCCTTATTATATTCTTGGTATTATTGTTAGACCAAGCCAGTAAAATATATATCAAAACCCATTTCATGATAGACCAGTCTATTCATGTATTTGATTGGTTTCATATACATTTTATTGAAAATCCAGGAGCTGCTTGGGGAGTAGGAATTCCTGGGAAATATGGCAAACTCATATTGAGTATTTTCAGGATTGTAGCCATCATAGGGATTGGCTACTGGTTATGGCAATCAGTGAAAAAGAAAGCCCCTAAAGTGCTGATTATCTCTATAGCACTCATCTTTGCAGGTGCCTTGGGCAATATCATTGATTCAGTATTCTATGGAGTGATTTTTGACCATAGTGTAAATAATGTAGCGACCTTTATGAGTAAGGAACCTTATGGCACACTTTTCCATGGTAAGGTAGTGGATATGCTCTATTTTCCGCTTATAGATGCGCAACTTCCCGACTGGATTCCCTTTTATGGAGGACAAAGATTCACTTTTTTTGACCCAATTTTCAACATTGCCGATACAGCTATCTCCGTGGCGGTGGGATTGTTGATTATTTTCAATAAAAAAGCATTTAAAAAGTGATTAACTTTTTATTGATTTATTATTGTAATTTATCGGATAAAATAGCTGATTTAGAATTATATATTAATAAATAATAACAATTTAAACTTTCTTCTTCTTAACATTTGTATGGTTGAAAAATATGTTGAAAACCATGTTGAGAAAAAAAGCAAAAAAAAAGTCGCAAAATATTTTTAAATAAGAAAAAAGTTTATACCTTTGTGCAAAATTTGAACAAGTAAATAAATAGTAATTTTATGGATACAAATCTATTTGAAACCTATGTAAAGGCTATGCGCCAAGAGGTGCCAGGATTTATTTCAATCACTGTGGTAAGTACAAATGATGGTAATACTATTGCTTATGAAGCAGCTTCTAACGTGGATAACCGTTTATCAAGTGCTTTCCAAGTAGAAATCTTACGTCAGGCTACTAAAGCAATGGGATATGTGGAAGGGCTTGACGATAAGAATATAGATCGTATTGAAATCGCTCTTAAAGAACAATTGCACGTACTCTTCTCATCAAGTAATCGTCAGTTCTTGGTACACCTAATTTTGGATGAAGCTAAACAAAATATTGCAATCACCAAGATGTTGCATAACAAGTTCTTCAAAGCAGTGGAAGACAGCTATGTACCTACTGCCGAAGAACAACAAACAGTAAGAAGAAGATTGTTCTTCTAAAATAATAAATATGAAACCATAATATGCAAAAATGCTCTTCTACTGAAGGGCTTTTTGTGTATTATCTTATAATTATTAATTAGAATTATGAAATATCTAACCTTATCAGTTCTATTATTAGCACTTATGGGCTGTGCTAACAACACAGCAAACACTCCCCAAGAAGCTGCTCAACAAGAACAAAAAGCAGCTACTGACAATGCACAATTACAAGAGGTTACTCTCAAGATAGAAGGTATGACCTGTGCTCATGGTTGTGCCGCTACTATAGAGAAAAATCTCAACAAAACCGATGGAGTAGCCAAAGCCTCTGTGGATTTTGATGCCAAGACGGCTACCATATCCTACGACGCTCAGAAGCTCTCCAAGGAATCACTCATTTCGGTAATAGAAGGTTCCAATGGTGGAGACACTTATAAGGTACTGCCTTAGTCCACAAAGGGCTATGAGGTAAGACTTGAGCATGCCCACTAAAAAGATTAATCTAAACACTGAAAAATGTTATCAAATTCAAGCAAATATGCAATCAATGCAGTACTCTATTTAGCACTGCATTCCTCCATAGAAAACAAAAAAGGAGTGAAAGAAATATCCGAGGCCTTACATATTCCTACCGCTTTTTTGGCCAAACTCTTACAGATATTGGCTAAAAAAAACGCTATCTGTTCGGCTAAGGGGCCAGGAGGAGGCTTTTATCTTACAGAAGAGAAAATGAAAGCACCTTTGGCTACTATTGTTCATCATATAGATGGGGTGGATAAGTTCTCCGTTTGCTTCTTGGGAATTAGAGCTTGCTCTGAGGAAACGCCTTGTCCTATGCACTATGCTGTAAAACCATTCAAGGAAGAGTTTCTTAGAGAATTAGAAAAGCATGATATAGAATATTTTGCAGATAAAATCAGAAAAGGAGAAGCTTATCTAATTGTCTGATATAATTTATTTAAAAAAATATATTTTTTTTCTTGTTATTTTGCAACAAAAATCGTATATTTGTACTCGTAAAAATTTCTATCGCAAAGTAATAAATTAATATACAAGATGCAAAAAACAATTAAAAAAATTGCCCTTACACTATTATTAATAGTGTCCGTGGTAGCTTTCGCACAGAAACCGAAAGTACGTATTCTTGCAACAGGTGGTACTATTGCAGGAGTGAGCAAGTCCGCTACTGAAACTAATTACAAAGCGGGAGAACTAGGTATTAACCAACTCCTACAAGCAGTACCCCAAGTGAGAGACTTAGCCGATGTCTCTGGAGAGCAAATTGTAAAAATTGGCTCTCAAGATATGAATGATGATGTATGGCTAAAACTCGCTAAGCGTATCAATGAACTCCTTAATAAGGAAGGGTATGATGGAGTGGTAATCACTCATGGTACCGATACGATGGAGGAAACCGCTTACTTTCTAAACCTTACAGTACATAGTAACAAACCAGTGGTACTGGTAGGGGCTATGCGACCTGCTACAGGAATGAGTGCCGATGGTCCTTTGAACTTGTACAATGCAGTAGCTGTGGCTGCTGATAAAAATGCACAAGGTCGTGGAGTTATGGTATGTATGAATGATATTGTTCTTGATGCCAAGGATGTTATCAAAACCAATACTACCTCTGTAGATACTTTCAGAGGGGCTAATTATGGCTCTTTAGCTTATATCCACAATGGAAAAGTATTCTTTGGACGTACTCCTGACAATAAGCATACTGCCCAATCTATTTTCAATGTGGATAACCTAAAAGCGCTTCCTAAAGTAGGAATTGTATATAGCTACTCCAATGTATCTGAACTTCCTATGAAGGCTTTCATGGATGCGAAGTTCGATGGTATTGTGCATGCTGGGGTAGGAAATGGTAATTTCTACCATACTATATTTGACCTAGCTGTGAAAGCACAACAAAGTGGTATCCAGATTGTACGTTCTTCTCGTGTACCTACAGGAGCCACTACTTTGGATGCTGAAGTAGATGATGCCAAATATCACTTTGTGGCCTCTGGAGCCCTTAATCCTCAAAAGGCACGTGTGCTACTGATGTTGGCGCTTACTAAGACTAAGGATTGGCAACAGATCCAACAATATTTTAATGAGTATTAATACTTAAAGGTAAGGCAAAAAGTAAAAAGAGACATTTCTTTGTACTTTTTGCCTTTTATGCTTATAGAAAAACACAAAGAATACACAGAAATGAAAAAACTATTTATGTCAGCTATGTTCCTATCTGTTATGGGGGCATTTGCACAAGAAGATCTACAGGGACAAATCAATCAATTAAAGGCTGAATTGGAGCAGATCAAGCAAGCACAGTCTATGCCTGTAACCTCACCAGAGGGTATTAACCCTATTGATAAGCGATTCAATATGTACTTTAACTTCCAATCCAGCCTTGATGCTGAAAAAGCAGAGGGTCAGGATATGACTACAAAATTCTTTGCCCGCCAGTTGCGTTTGGAAGTAAGAGGTAATATTACCGACCGTATCTTTTACCGTTTCCGTCATCGCTTGAACCGTCCTACAGCTGCCGTGAAATTGGACAATTTGGCTACAGCTACCGATATGCTCTATGCAGGTTTTCATATAGATGATAAGTGGGCACTTACTGTGGGTAAGATGTGCCAAGCATGGGGAGGTTATGAGTTTGATTTGAACCCAATGAATATCTATGAATACTCTGATTACATAGATCACTTAGACAACTTTATGCTTGGTGGTATGATTACCTATGCTCCTAATACCAATCATGAGTTCAACTTACAAGTAACCGATGTGCGTAATGATAGTTTTGAGAATATCTATGCAAATAGTACAGGGTTAAAACAAAGTAATGTACCGCTTACCTATATACTCAACTGGAATGGTTCTCTCTTTGATGGCGTACTACAAACTCGCTGGGGAGTAGGTCTACAAAGTGAAGCGGACGGTTATAACAATACTATGGTAATGCTCGGTACCCGTGTGGCTTTACCTAAGTTCCAAGCTTTTTTGGACTACATGAGAGCTGATGAACAATTAGACCGACTTAACTATACCCCAATGAGCAACAACGGAAAAGGACAGCCTCTCAAAGATACAAAGTATAACACCTTTGTACTTAAGGGCGAATACCAACCTATACCTTCGCTTAACATATTTGCCCAAGGAATCTACGAAACTGCGGAAAGTGATTTAGCAGGTAATAAGATGACAGGCTTAGGTTATTACGGAGGGGTAGAGTACTTACCTTTCCCTTCACAAGACTTGCGCTTCTTCTTAGCCTATGTGGGCAGAAGTCGTGAAGTATCCAATCTAACGAAAAGCACGAATCGTGTGAGCTTGGGTATGATGTACCGTATCAAGGCTTTCTAAGTCTCTCATACGTAAAATAACTAAAACCTCCCTCCCACAAGGAGGGGAGGTTTTGTGCTTACTTTATTTATTATATAGATTTTTAGAAATAATCGTTAAACATATAAGATATGAAACTCAGAAAAATATACACAAACCTACTATTCAAGGTATTCTGTGGAATACTCTTGGGAATTCTTTTGGGCTGGCTCACTCTCAAGGGCTGGTTCCCTCAGTGGATTTATAGAATACTACTGACCTTCAAGGGGCTTTTTGGTAGCTTTCTAGGCTTTGCAATACCGTTGATTATTATGGGGCTTGTGATGCCCTCCATTAGCAAATTGGGCAAGAGTGCAGGACGCTTGCTGCTCATTACGGTGGGAATTGCCTATTCATTCACCTTATTTTCAGGCTTTTCTACCTATTTTGCTTCGGAGGCGATATTCCCTTCGTTACTTGAAAATCAGCATATAAAACCTATGGGAGATGAACAGGTACTCACTCCTTTCTTCTCTATCCAGATGCCCCCTATAGCCGATGTGATGACCGCCTTGGTGCTTTCTTTTATCATGGGGATCGGTCTCTCTCTTAAGGAAAAATCAGTACTCTCTGGAGTGATTGAGGAGTTTGGTGAGATCGTTAGCTGGCTCATTGCCAAGGCCATTATCCCTGTATTGCCTTATTATATCATGGCTATCTTCGCTGAAATCACCTTTGGAGGGAAAGTAGTTTCTGTGATAGAAGTGTTCTTTAAGCTCATCGTGGTACTCTTTGTCATGCACATACTCCTTTTGATTATACAGTACCTAATTGCAGGAGGGATTGCAGGGAGAAACCCATTCAAATCGCTTATAACCATGTTGCCAGCTTATGCTACAGCCTTGGGTACCCAATCCTCCGCAGCGACTATTCCAATTACCCTACAACAGGCCATAAAGATGGGGGTATCGCCTCGTATTGCAGGCTTTGTCATTCCACTGTGTGCTACTATACATCTTTCGGGAAGCACCATGAAAATCACCGCTTGTGCTATGGCTTTGATGCTTTTGGAAGGTATGCCTTTTGACTTGGAACTCTTCTCAGGCTTTATCATGATGCTAGGCATTATTATGGTAGCTGCCCCAGGGGTACCAGGGGGAGCAATTATGGCTGCACTGGGTATCTTAGGTTCTATGTTGGGCTTCAATGAGGAGCAACAAGGACTGATGATTGCTCTCTATGTGGCTATGGATAGCTTTGGTACCGCTTGTAATGTAACAGGTGATGGAGCTGTAGCTCTGATAGTCAATAAGATAGAGGAAGGCAAAAGCGCCTAGACGCAAGTTATAAAATATTTGCTAATCCAAAAATTAGTAGTACCTTTGCGTTTTCATTAAAGAGATTTTCAATAGAGATGAACAACAAACTACTTACAGTAGGAACTTTAGCCTTTGATACTATAGAGACGCCTTTGAACAGGGTGGAGCGCACCATGGGAGGAGCCGCCAATTATAGTGCTTTGGCAAGTGCTATCTTTGATGTAGAACAGGCCGTCGTATCGGTCATAGGGGAGGACTATCCACAATCTTTTTTGGACTACCTTATAGAACGTGAGATAGATATTTCCCAAATAGAAAAAGTACAATCAGGGCGCAGCTTCTTTTGGAGTGGGCGTTATTTTACCAATATGAACAAAAGGGAGACACTTGAGACTCAGGAAAATGTACTTAGTGGCTATATGCCTAAAATAAATCCAGCGTTCTCCGATGCCTCCTTTGTACTGCTGGGAAACCTACACCCTAAAGTACAACTTCAGGTATTGGAGCAACTCTCTTCAAGACCAAGCCTTGTGGTTTCTGATACCATGAACTATTGGATAGATCATACACCTGAATTGCTAGAAGAACTTATCCGAAAAACCGATGTGCTTACCGTAAGTGATGAGGAGGCCTTTGCCCTTACAGGAGAGACTGTCTTGCTTAGGGCAGTAGAGAAGTTACAACAAAAAGGCGCTTCTTATATCATTATCAAAAGGGGAGAGCATGGCGCTATGCTTTTCCATGAAGAAAAAAGATTCTTCACACCTGCCTTGCCTTTGACACAGGTATATGACCCTACGGGAGCAGGAGATACTTTTGCAGGAGGCTTTATAGGTTATATGGCACAAACAGGAGAAGTCTCCTTTGAAAACATGAAAAATGCCTTGGTATATGCCACTACCTTGGCCTCTTTCTGCGTAGAACAGATGGGAGTAGAGAGATTACTTTCT
Organism: Capnocytophaga sp. CM59; assembly: GCF_000293175.1. Classification (NCBI taxonomy): domain Bacteria; kingdom Pseudomonadati; phylum Bacteroidota; class Flavobacteriia; order Flavobacteriales; family Flavobacteriaceae; genus Capnocytophaga; species Capnocytophaga sp. CM59. The sequence goes on along the minus strand of NZ_ALNN01000010.1, from coordinate 9,947 downwards.
CTGACCAAGGAGGAAGTGCTTCGACGCCTTTTCTGCTTGAAAGAATTGACCCAATTTGAAATAAAAGTTGTCTAAAAAATGAGTGATGCTATCAAACACGAATGCGGAATTGCACTACTTCGCCTTCTTAAACCTTTAGAATATTATCAACAAAAGTACGGAACCCCCTTCTATGGGTTGCATAAGATGTACTTGCTGATGGAAAAACAACACAATCGCGGGCAAGATGGGGCAGGAATCGCCAATATTAAGCTTGATATGCAACCAGGCGAGCGCTATATAGGACGTGTGCGCTCAAATGATTCCCAACCTATTCAGGATATCTTTAAGCAAATCAACTCTCATATCAACGAACTGCTCAAGAGTCACCCAGAGGCTAAAGCAGATGTACAAGCCCTTAAAAAACTCATACCCTACTTGGGCGAGGTGTATTTAGGCCATGTGCGCTATGGTACTTTTGGGAAAAATAGCATAGAGAATGTACACCCTTTCCTTAGAGAGAACAACTGGATCTATCGCAACCTTATCTTGGCTGGAAACTTCAACCTGACCAATGTCAATGAACTCTTCAACAAGTTGGTAGAGCTTGGCCAACATCCAATTGCTAAGACCGATACGATTACTGTTATGGAACGTATTGGTCACTTCTTGGACAACGAAGTAGAGGAGTGTTACCGCCGACTCAAGCAGGAGGGTATCAGTAAGCGAGAGGCATCGCCACTGATTATGGAGCAACTGGATATGGTCAAGGTACTCAAGAGGGCAGCTGCACGCTGGGACGGAGGTTATGCCATGGCAGGTATTGTAGGGCATGGGGTTTCCTTTGTAATTAGAGATCCTGCCGCTATTCGCCCTGCTTATTATTATAAGGACGACGAAGTGGTGGTAGTAGCTTCCGAACGAGCCGTCATACAAACAGCCTTTAATGCACCTTTTGAGCAAGTGGAAGAGCTACCCGCAGGGGCAGCCATTCTTATCAAACGAGATGGCTCCTCACAGATAGAACAGATCTTGGAACCCACAGACCGCAAGGCATGTTCGTTCGAGCGTATCTACTTTTCTCGTGGTAGTGATCAGGAAATCTACTTAGAGCGAAAGAAATTAGGCGCTTTGCTTCTGCCACAGGTACTTCGCTCTATTGATAATGATCTGAAGAACACCGTCTTTTCCTATATCCCCAATACGGCAGAAACATCCTTTTATGGACTAATAGAGGCTGTATCTGAAGATCTTAACCAAAAGAAAAAGCAGCAAATCCTTCAGCAAGGTGCCACTCTGAATGAGGCATGCCTTAATGAAATCCTTTCAGTACGCCCTCGTATAGAGAAGGTAGCCATTAAGGACGTAAAACTACGTACCTTTATCACTGAAGATGCAGGTAGGGAGGATATGGTTGCCCATGTGTATGATATTACCTATGGTTCGGTAAGAAAACATGAGGATAACTTGGTGATTATTGACGATAGTATCGTACGAGGTACTACGCTCAAGAAGAGTATCCTCAATATCCTCAACCGCTTAGAACCCAAGAAAATAACAGTACTTTCCTCAGCCCCTCAGATTCGTTACCCTGATTGCTATGGGATAGATATGGCACGCTTGGAAGACCTTATAGCCTTTGAGGCAACCCTTGCTCTACACAAGGACGCAGGTACCTATGGGGTAGTGGAGGCCATTTATAAGAAATGTCTCGCTCAAAAAAACAAGCCCGATGAGGAAATTATCAATTATGTCAAAGAACTTTATGCACCTTTCACCACAGAGCAAATATCTCTAAAGATTACAGAGCTTTTGCGACCAGAGGCAATGCAGTGCGATTTAGATATTATCTTCCAAAGTGTGGAAAACCTACACAAGGCTTGTCCTAAGAACTTGGGTGACTGGTATTTCACAGGCGATTATCCTACCGTGGGAGGTAATAGAGTAGTCAATCAGGCCTTTATCAACTTCTATGAAGGGAATAAACAACGCGCATATTAGTGACTAATGACAAGTGACAGTGACTAATGACCAATGACTAATCAAATTATTGATTATTAAAGTGTTGCGACAAAAGTGAAAAAAATATTGTGTTTTTCAAAATAAATGTGTATATTTGCATTACGATTTGAGAATAGGTAATTTTCTGATTATCAACTTAAAATACGCTGTAAGGTACCAATTTAGCTGAGAAACATCATGGAAAATAATCTAAAAATAAAAGGGAATATCTGGATAGAGACCGATACGGGGCTGCAAATTAATGCAGTTAAGGCATTACTTTTGGAGCAGATTGATGTTTTGGGTTCTATCTCAGAAGCTGCAAAAGTGTTAAATATTCCTTATCGTCGCGCATGGGGCATGATTCAAGAAATGAACCGAAATTCCTCCTTTGAAATTGTAGCCAAAGAAGCGGGAGGAAAAGCAGGAGGTCATAGCATCCTTACCGAGGGAGGTAGAGATATTCTCCAACTTTTCAAAGATGTAAATGACAGCTTAAAGCAATATAGCAATGGGGAAAATGGCTGTTTCTCAGGCTGGAAAGAGAACTAACCCCCCTCATCCGTAGAAGCGTAACAATTTTTAGGTTAGCTACAATAAAAAGAGGAACAAGGATATGCTCCAAGTGAGGGCTTTTCTTGCTCCTCTTTGTGGTAAATGCTCATGGTAAACAAATTTTTGTTAATAATAAATGATAGGGTATTTTATTAGAGAAAAAATAGTATTTTTGCACAAGAAATAAAAAATATAAATCTGAAAATGACACGAAAATTATTTATTATTGGTTTTGCCCTCTCTTCTTTACTGGCTACAGCACAGAGTGAGACTGAACAACAACAAGAACTTACACCAACCCGCTCTCGTACAACAGCGGAAGCACCCCAAGAGGAAAAGCAATATCCTGCAACCATAGAAGGTCAGTTTGATGAACTGGTGGATAAGTCAGGAAACTGGGAAAAGTTCAAGCTCGTAAAGAAAGAAAGTATATATACCTTTAAAAAATCATTACTTGATAGTCTTAGTGGACAAAAAACATTACTTCGTGAGAAATTGGACACTATCAGTGCGCAATCCTCTCGTATAAAAGAGCTAAATCTCAATATACAAAACCTCCAAAGTGAGCTTGATAAAGAGAAAAATCGCAATGATAGCATAGATTTCCTAGGAATTACCATAGAAAAAGGGGTATATTCTATTATTGTATGGGGGATTATCGTGATTTTAGCCATACTTTTGGTGGTATTTATTTCTCGCTTTACCAGTTCCAACAGCATTACTCGTGGGGCGCTGAAGGATTTGGAAGATTTACAAAACGAATACGAGGAATATCGTACCAAAGCCATTGAGCGCGAACAGAAAGTACGCCGCCAATTGCAAGATGAGATTAACAAACATCGTTCTTAAATGCGAATTGATATTATAGCGGTTGTTCCAGAGTTACTCCAAAGCCCTTTTCAACACTCTATTTTTAAGCGAGCTGTGGAAAAGGGATTGGCTAGTGTCTATTTCCACGATTTACGCCAATATGGTTTGGGCAACTACAAGCAAATAGATGATTATAGTTTCGGTGGGGGAGCGGGCATGGTGCTGATGATAGAGCCTATTGACGCTTGTATCTCGGCACTCAAGGCAGAACGCAACTATGACGAAGTTATTTACCTTACTCCTGACGGACATACCCTCAATCAGCCTATGGCTAATGCGCTTTCTCTGAAGGAAAATATCATCATTCTCTGTGGCCACTACAAGGGGGTAGATCAGCGTGTGAGAGACCACTTCGTGACCAAAGAAATATCTATAGGAGACTATGTGCTTTCAGGAGGCGAGTTGGCCGCAGCAGTATTAGCTGATGCCATTGTGCGCTTGATTCCAGGGGTACTCTCCGATGAGACTTCTGCCCTGACGGACTCTTTTCAGGATAACCTCTTGGCCCCGCCCGTATATACACGGCCTGCTGAGTATAAGGGCTGGAAGGTGCCTGATATACTCTTAAGTGGTAACACCCCCCAAATAGATGCTTGGCGCGAAGAACAGGCCTATAAGCGCACTGAGGAGCGACGACCTGACTTATTAACTTAAAAAAAGGAACCAACATTAATGAAAATTTTAGAATCAAAATATTACAGGGAAATAAAAATACTGGGCGTAAACGGAGATGACGAACTTGAACTCTTTGACAAGAATCGTTATCTTACCTCCAAAGCCCCTTTCAGATATTTGTTATCGGACTTGATGTGCGACATCTATCTCTCGAATGACGACCTGATTATCCAGCGAGATAAGCTCCAACATTTTATAAAATGCACGGATTTCTATACCTTGGACTATTCTTCTAAGAACAACAAACTCTACGAAGATGAGGAATGTTATTTTCACCCTAAGTTGGAGGTATTTATTCTTATTTCGCACAACCTGACCAACGAATATGACTCCGAAATGTTCGAAGAGGGACTCTATAAGGTCAATTATGTGTATTATAACAACAATCAATCTGCTTCAGTAGAGGGACTAAAGGCATTATTCTCTGAATACTTAGAGAAATATCAGCCTAAAAAGGCAAAAGTTTCCATTTTGCTCAAATCTCAGAATGGTTTTGATGTAAAAACACATACAATCAAGCCTTTCCGTATTGATTTTGATAGAATGTACAACGATGATTTCTTGGAAGTGCACAACCGAGTGAAAAAGAGTATCACCGATGAGAACAAGGGAATTGTACTCTTCCACGGGATTGCGGGTTCTGGTAAGACCAACTACATAAAGTGGCTCACCAGCCAGATACCTAACAAGAAATTTATCTTTGTTCCTACCTCTATGATCGCCTCTCTTACGGATCCGTCCTTTATAGGAGTGCTTATAGATCATAAGAACTCGGTTTTGGTCTTGGAGGATTGTGAGAACTATATAGCTGAGCGTACTGCACTTAACAGTAATACCGATGTGGTCTCCTCCATACTAAACATAGCCGATGGTATGCTTTCCGATGTGCTTGAGTGTCAGCTTATCTGTACCTTTAACTCGGATATATCTAAGATTGATTCTGCGCTTTTGAGAAAAGGGCGCTTGATCGCTGAATATAAGTTCAAGGAACTTTCGGTGGAGAAGGCCAATAATTACCTGCGTTCCATAGGAAAAGAGCCTACCATCACCAAACCATGTTCCTTAGCCGAACTCACCAACATGGAAACCAAAGCCCTAAAAGAGGATACTGATACTCCTAAAATAGGCTTCAAATAGAAAAGACTATGAATTTTTTTAAAAAATTATTCTCCTCCGAAAAAAAGGAAACCTTGGACAAAGGCTTAGAGAAATCAAAGACCTCATTCTTTGATAAGCTCACTCGTGCTATTGCAGGCAAATCCAAGGTAGATGACACTATTTTGGACGAACTGGAGGGCGTTTTGGTCAGCAGTGATGTGGGGGTGAATACCACTCTGAAAATCATTGAGCGTATAGAGAAGCGCGTAGCCGAGGATAAATACTTGGGCACAAGCGAACTGAATAAGATTCTTAGGGAAGAAATAGCAGGACTGCTCTCACAAACAGAAAGAGGAGAAGCGGTGGATTTCTTTGTCCCTACCGAGCGCAAACCTTATGTGATCATGGTGGTCGGTGTCAATGGGGCAGGGAAGACCACAACCATAGGTAAGCTCGCTTATCAGTTCAAAAAGAAAGGCCTCAAGGTAGTCTTAGGGGCTGCGGATACTTTCCGTGCGGCGGCCATAGACCAGCTGCAAGTATGGGCAGATAGGGTAGGGGTACCCCTTGTCAAGCAACAGACAGGCAGTGACCCTGCTTCGGTGGCTTATGATACGCTTTCTTCGGCACTCTCTCAAGAGGCCGATGTGGTAATTATAGATACAGCGGGACGTTTGCATAATAAAATTAATTTGATGAATGAACTCAGTAAGGTAAAGCGCGTGATGCAAAAGCTCTTGCCTTATGCCCCTGATGAGGTACTCTTGGTACTCGATGGCTCTACAGGTCAAAATGCCTTCGAACAAGCCAAACAATTCACTTTGGCTACGGAGGTTAATGCTTTGGCTATCACTAAGCTTGATGGTACCGCCAAGGGTGGGGTAGTTATAGGTATCTCCGATCAGTTCCAGATTCCCGTCAAGTATATAGGTGTAGGGGAAGGAATTGAGGACTTGCAAGTGTTCAACAAATACGAATTTGTAGATTCTTTCTTCAAATAGTTATGATAAAAATGAGAAAAAGAGTACGCTTTTTCGTTGTAATCCTCTCTTGTATGGTACTGCTTAGTGCCATACGTGGGGGGCTTTTTTTCTCTTATTACCTAATCAATCCTACACAATTCATCACTCTTTTCTGTGAAAACAAAACCAATACACAAAAACACTGCGATGGTAAGTGCTTTTTAGCCAAAGTATCTTCTGAAAACACACAGGAACAGACTGATGTAAAATTTGATTTTACAAAAAACCAAACAGAGGTTTTTTGTGTAAAAATTCCTACATTTGAAACGCTTGTCCTCTGCACTACAGAACAAACACTTCTTTTTTATTATCATTTTTCTACTTGGGAAAATATAGTTAAGGAAACACTGAGACCCCCCGTTTTTTAATGATTAATGGCTAATGATTAATGGTTAATGATTAATGATTAATAAGTTTGGCATTAGTCATTATTGGTATTAATCATTATTGGTATTAATCATTATTGGTATTAATCATTATTGGTATTAATCATTATTGGTATTAATCATTATTGGCATTAATCATTATTGGCATTAATCATTATTTACGTTTCTACTATTTATAAATCAGAAAAAAATGAGAAAAATATATATCCTTATACTTATTGCTATAGGGCTGTCCTCTTGTACCGTGGAGAAAACACCCTTTGGCAATCGTCTCCACTTTGCCTCTCGTGGTGAGCTGCAAGAAGTAACGCAAATAAAAGAGAATGAGCACCTTATCTCTGTTGAATCCTCTGGCGGAGAGTTTTTGCGCGGTTATAATGCCTTGGCAGTGAAAATCACTACGGCACAAACCTTTGAGAAGCTCAATGTGGAAAAAGTTACCCTTTCTATAACTCGTACCAATGAGCGTGGAAAACCCAGCTATATCCCTTATAGCCAAGTACTTGACAACAGCGAAGATAGCCGTATCTTCAAAGGATTTGCTGTGTTCGATACGCCTAAAAAATATTCGGTACTTAACGCCACTCATACAGGTATCAAAACGCCTTGGCACCTGCACCTTACTTATGTCATAGAAGGTAAGCAGTATCAGGCAGAAAAGGAGATTACAGTATGGGACACGCGTAACCCTAATCTTAATATGACCCAGTTTCAAGGTCGTGATGGCAAGAAATACATGATTGCTCTCACCGCTCCTGAAATTCCTAAGGTAGCCCTCAATGACCTCTCCGCGGGGATATGGGTACAACAGCCCGATAGCACTTATGCTGTGGCTAACCATTATCTCTTGGAGCTGGATCCTCGTATGCCAGGGGAGGATATGGGAAACCATTCGTCTCCAGACAACCAAAACTTGACTCAAGGGGCAGATGGCTTCTATCATGGGAAGGTGAACTATACCATGACAGGTTATTGGACACTTAATTTTATCCTTAAAGATGCTCAAAAGAGAGTCATCAAAGGCACTGAAGTACCTAATACAGTGAAAATGGGAGTCTTCGGTGAGCAAAGTGAACTTCATATTGATATTTTATTCTAAAAAACGTATGAAAAGATATATAACATATCTATTTTTATTGACTATAGCGACTACTTACGGACAGATAAGCAAAAAAGATAGTATAATTCGCCTTAAGGAAGTTGTAGTAGCCGAAAAATTTCGTAAAAAACAAATCCAATCGGACGTAAAACTTTCTTGTTCGGTAGATGAATATTTGGCCACTTCCGATAACATTAGCTTTATCAAGCGTGGGGCTTATGCTTGGGAGCCTATGCTTAACAATATGAATACAGAGCGCTCCTCCATCACCATAGAGGGCATGCACATCTTTGGGGCTTGTACCGATAAGATGGACCCTGTAACCTCCTATGTGGAGACGAACAACCTCTCCAAAATAGATGTACATTCGGGACAGGAAGGCGGCATGCATGGGGCAACTATCGCAGGGGGGATAGACCTCAAGCGCAAGCGAGTAGCTTTCTCTGAAGAGCCTACCTATGGAGGCTCGGCTCAGCTGGGTTTCCAACAAAACAATGCCCATCGCTTTGGTATGGCAGACCTCTATTATTCCTCTGAGAAATTTGTAGCCGACGGAACTGCTGCTTATCGCAAAGCCGAGAGCTACAAGGACGGACATGGAGATAAGGTCAAGCACTCCCAATTTGAGAAATACAATACCTCCTTGGGCTTGGCCTACAAAACCAGTGAGCTCTCTGCCCTGAAAGCCGATGCCATCTTTGATGTGGCCAAGGACGTGGGTTATCCTGCCCTGCCTATGGACACTTGGCTGGCACGCGCCTTGATATCCTCACTTTCCTTCAAGCAACTCTTTGAGGAAGGTATGCTCAAGGTTTGGGACTCTAAGTTCTATTTCAATGCTATAGAGCACTATATGGACGATACCACGCGCCCTGAAAACCTTGTACATATGGACATGCCAGGCTGGACAACTACTTATGGGCTTACTTCCAAAATCCTCCTCAAGAAAGATAACTATACCGCTGATATTCAGCTTAATGGTTATTCCAACTATTCGCTGGCGGAAATGACTATGTACCCTAAGGACAGGAGCAAGGTCAATGGCTTTGCCTTTACTTGGCCTGGAGTCACGACCAACTATGGAGGGCTTTCGTTCTCCAATCAGTGGGAGCTAACCGATAGGGAACAATTTACCTTAGGCGGCACGCTGGGGGTACATCATAACCATATAGAATACTTGGATTTTATTCGTGTATTTAATCAAAATACAGCTGACTCCCCTGAGAATAAGACCCGTTTTCTGCCCAGCTTACATGCTACTTATCAGCTGAAATTAGCCCCTTTCACCCTTTCCATGGGAACAGGCTATGGACATAGGGCACCTTCTGTTTCGGAGGCCTATGGGTACTATATCTACAATAGCTTTGACCGCTATGACTATATAGGTACTCCCAACCTTAAGAATGAAATTTCCTACGAACTGAATGGAAGTCTTAGCTATGAAAACCAAGCCCTTATAGTGGAGGCCAAAGTGAATCATTTCTATATAGAGAACTATATATTGGGTAAGATTTTGCGTATAGCCTTTCCTATGAATGCGGCATCAGTAGGGGTGAAAAAGTATGAAGCACTGGCACATGCCAAGATTTTCAATGCTTCACTGAACCTAAGTTACCATTTCCTACAGCACTTCCACTGGAAAGGAGGACTTAACTATGCCAAGGGTACAGACTTTGAGGGGGAAAACCTTCCTTTTATTCGCCCACTTAGCTATCAGTCTTCCTTGCAGTATAACCAAGGGAGCTTAGGGGCAACTTTCTCTTTCAATGGAGATTTTACACAGACGGCCTATTCGCCCCAATACGGAGAAGACCGTACTCCTGCTTATATAGTGTACAACCTCTCGGCCAACTATCGTTTCCCTATAGGTAAGCAGACCCTAAGGTGGGAGGTTGGTGTAGAAAATATCCTCAACAACTATTACAGCACCTATGCCGATTGGGGAAATATCCCTCGTATGGGGAGAAATATCTTTACCAGCGTGGGAATCACATTTTAGTGAAAAGTGAAGAGTGAAAAGTGAAGAGTGAGCGCCTGAATAGCGTTTTTCACTATTCACTTTTCACTATTCGCTTAAATCCTTCCAAACATCTCCGCCACACTAACTCTCTTGGGGGGCTGGCGACACTCTATGGAGCCTGTAAGGGCATCGGGGGCGTCGTCATGGGCGTTGGTACCTACACGGAGGTAACCCGTGAGGTCACGGGCAAACTTCGGGAAGCGCTTTTTCCAGTCCAAAGGCATTTTAATCAGCTTCTGCAC
>NZ_ALNN01000009.1:0-38700 GCF_000293175.1 Capnocytophaga sp. CM59 | reverse complement strand
CCTAATTCACTCTCTTTCAAGGGCTAATTGCCATTAGCCCCTACAACTGCTCATGCTAATTTTTCGCAAACCATTTCTGTTTGACTATAAATATAATGCCAATCAATAGTAGAAAGACAATTGTAGACTCCAATTCGTAAGACGCAATAAATTGCGTCTCTACGGAAGACTACACTCATCAGAAGTTGTCTTAGCCAACGTATGTTTAGCCGAGGAAGGAGTAAAACAATTCACTAAATAATATATCAACATTATGACCTCAGACGAATTTGCCAAGAACTTTTACCTTGAAAAGCTAGCGTTTTTAAAGTCTTGCTTTCAGGCACAACCCGAACAGCCTTCGGCTGTAAATGTCAAAATAAAAGAAATGGCACTGACAGAGCTTCAAACAGAAAAACTTAAGGAAGTGATTGATATGCTGTTAGACGATGTGTTTTACACGATCCTATTAGGCTTAGATGGTGAAAGCCCCATAGGCAACACACAACAGGTTTATAAGATATATGACCAAGATGATAATCTTATTTCCGATTGTGGAGAATTGGAAGCCAGTGCTTATGAATACTTTCATGAGGGTAAATACGAAAAAGAATGCCATTAAGTTTTAGAGAAAAATTCACATTAGGCGATTTTTGCTTCATCAAGTAAAAAATATCTGACTTCATTATAGGATGTGCGAAAATTGTCGTATCTTTGTCTTATGAATTAGGTTTCAGCAGCCTCGACTACTGACCGTTAATTACTTAATAATGAAAACATTTCTAAGTATTATTACTATCCTTGTTGCTCTTACGAGCTGTCAGAAGGATGACACTCCCAAAGTATCCCCTCCCTCCAAGAACCTCAACACCCTAATAGGTTATTGGCTGCGAGAGAATACCTCTTCATGTGGAGAAGAGGAGGCGCTGCTTTTTACAGAGACACAGATAGGTTGGGTACCTCTGCAAGAAAAGACTTGCCTATTAGCCTATCCAAAAATCATTGAATACACTTACAGCCTTAAAGAAGAAGGGAAACTTGTGGTGGCTGAACAATCTGCTTCTTGGGAATATTCCTTTCAGAACGGACATCTCCTATTAAAGAAAGATTCCACTGTCAACTCCTACTCCTATAAGCGCATCACAGCCAATGAGTATCATAGGTTTATCAGCGAACATCAGAAACGCCCCTAATCCTTAGCTCTCACACCCATGATTTCCGTTTATAAACTAAAACCTAAATTCCAGCAGCTATTGCACCCTCTATTGGTATGGCTACACCAAAGAGGGGTCTCCGCCAATGAGATTACCATAGTGGCTATTGTGTTTTCCTTAGGAATCGGTGTGCTCTTTTGGGAGGCTTCTGAGGTACCACTCTTCTTTTTGGCGCTACCCATAGGGCTCTTGATTCGCATGATTCTCAATGCCCTTGACGGCATGATGGCGCGTGAATTTGGGCAAAGCTCTCGCTTAGGAGAGGTGCTCAATGAGATGGGCGATGTAGTTTCCGATGTATTTATTTTCTTCCCTTTGCTTAAGTATCACCCTGAAAGCCTTTACTTAGTGGTGGCCTTTATTTTATTGAGTGTACTCAATGAGTTTGCTGGCGTCATGGGCAAGGTATTAGGAGGGGAAAGGCGCTACGAGGGACCTATGGGCAAGAGCGATCGTGCGCTACTAGTGGGTATCTATGGGCTACTGGCCTACTTTGGGGTAGCAATAGCGGCTTATTCCAAAGTGATTTTCGCCATTGTCATTGCCCTATTGCTCTTGAGTACTTTTATTCGTCTTAAAAAGGGACTCTATGCCACAGGATAACAAATATGCCGATGTACCACTGCGTATCAGGAGTTGGGGGGTGATTATCTGTGTTTTTGCCGCTGCTATCTCGCACCCTTACGCGATGTACCTCTTTTCCCTATGGGTGAGTTTTCAAACCCTTAGAGAACTGGGGCGTCTTTTTGCCTTCGATGCTACCCATTGGCGTATGGCCATTCCCCTATTACAAGGCATACTCCTTGTGAGCTGTCCTACTTATCCCACTTATATGATAGGAGCTGGCGCCTTGGTCGGTGTCAGCCTTATCCTAAGTCTCTGCTTAAGGCAAGTCCCCTTAGGTCTCCCCCTTTCCTTGCTGATTGTCTTGGTAGCCTACCCACACCTGACCCTCTTACGTATGGAACCCCAAGGGGTGCTATGGGTTATCTTCTTGGTAGTTGTCACAGAACTCAATGACATCTTCCAATACCTCACGGGTAAGCGCTTCGGCAAGCGAAAGATCCTGCCCAAGGTAAGCCCCAATAAAACCGTAGAAGGTTTTGTAGGAGGGCTGCTACTTACCCCGCTCTTGAGTATGGGCTTAGGTAGGTTATTAGGACTACCTACTGCGTTACCTACTTTAGCCTTAGTGGGGCTGGCTCTTAGTTTTTTCGGTTTTTGGGGAGATGTAAGTTTTTCCTACCTCAAGCGGCGTGCAGGCGTAAAGGACACGAGTAGCCTTATCCCTGGACACGGAGGTCTCTTAGACCGTATAGACAGCTTATTGTACAACTGTATTTGGTTTTACTTATGGATACGATAAGACCTTTCCACAACTGTCTGCTCCTCTCAGGTGGAGGTACCCGCTTTGCCTTATACAACGGCATGTATGCCGCACTACGCGCCTTGGGCAAAGCCCCTGACTTACTCATTGCCTCATGTGGGGGCGCCTTTGCCGCTTTGGTAATCAATGCTTTTGCTACGGACAAGGAGCGGAAAGCCTATTTGCAATCGGAAGAATTTTACGAGTTTATCAAAAGCCTGTCCCTTACTCCTTATAGCAAGCTACACCGCTTGGGAATTTTAGCTTTGCAAAAGCGGTATGACAAGCGCCGAGCTCCCTTGGTAGAGGATGTATATCAGCGCTATTTGGTGACTATGCGGGAAGAGCTTTCCTCTCTGTTACCCTCTTTGGCACAGGTGTCTTTTTCAGCTACTTTGCCTACCATTGTCATAGGAGCAAAGATGCTGTTTGCCCCCCATGAGTGTGGCAAGCCCAGAGGTGAGCGAAAACTATACCAAGAAGTGCTCATGACTGATCCCATGACCGCCCAGAGGATAAACCTCTCGGCTATAAAGCATACCGAAGCCAACTATACCCATTCGGCCATAACGGCTGACATACTTATCGAGACAGAAATGCCTATGCTCACAGCTGCGCGGATTTCTATATCGGATATGTTCTATGTAGCACCTGTGGCTTACAAAGGTGTCTATTATGCAGGCGGGGCTATTGACCTTGTCCCTATGGAGCTGGCAAGTGCTCTTTCAACAAACGTTATTGCTGAAGAGAAACAAGCCTACTCCCCTACTGAAGAGGCCTTGGTGCGTGCTGTTCTTGGCTTTAGCGGCAATGAGCGGTTAGCTTCTGTGGCCTCTTATCCTGCCCAATGGATAGATACACGTGGGGCAACAACGGCACTAAAAGGTTATTATTCAGAAAAATATATTAACTGGAAGCAACTAAGCATAGGTATTCGTTTTCCAAAAGATTACCCCACTTACCGCCAGCAGATAGACCAGCAATGGGACTATGGCTACCAAACCATACTTAACACCTTTAGACCATGAATGTATTTATCATAGGAGGCACCTCTGGGATCGGCTATGCCTTAGCGGACTTCTATCAGCGGGAAGGCAACCGAGTAGGGGTATGTGGCAGAGATCTCAAGAGACTCGCTAGTGAGTCACGCTTTGAGAAGTTTCAAGCCGATGTTATAGACAAGGAACTGTTAGGCAATGTCATACGCCAATTTGTAGACACAGATACGCTCTCATTGCTCATCAACTGTGCAGGCCACTACGCCGAAGATGTAGCAGGAGAGATTACCTATGAGGAGGCTGTGGCAATGTTACAAACCAACATCATAGGTGCTATCAATACCCTAGAGATAGGGAGAGAACTCATGAGAGATAGCGGCGGGCAGATCGTCCTGCTGGCTTCTATATCAGGGATTTTGGATTATCCTGAATCGAGCCTATACACCAAGACCAAGCGCAGTGTGCTGCAAATAGCAGATGCTTATAGGCGCGCCTTGCGCCCCTTGGGTATCTGTATAACCAGCATTGCACCAGGGTATGTAGCCACTCAAAAGCTACATGATCTGAACCAAAACGACCTGTCTAAGAAACCCTTTGTGGTAAGTGAAGCACAAGCCGTAGCCGAAATCAGCCATGCTATTGCTCAGAAGAAGCCCCTACACCTATTCCCCAAGCGAATGAAGTGGCTTATGCGGCTAGTTTCGTTGCTGCCCAAGCCCTTGTTATCGCTGCTTATGTACAGAAAAGCCAAGTGGATGCAAGTGACTGCTAATTCTTGAGCTATAAATTAGGTTTTTAAGAAATAATTTTCTACTTTTGTCGCATAAATCTATTATCCCATGAATACAGGTTTTTTCAAAAGTCACGAAGGGGAAGAGTTATTCTTCTACGAATGGAATTACAAAGCAGGGCAAAAGACCCTTATTGTAATCCACAGAGGACATGAGTATGGCGAACGCTTGCAGGAGTTTGCCACGCACCCACTGTTTGCCTCCTACAATATCTTTGCTTTTGACATGCGCGGACATGGACACACCAAGGCCGCGGTATCGCCTGCTTTCATGGACTCGGTACGGGATTTGGACACCTTTGCCAAGTTCCTTGGGCAGCGCTATGGGGTACGCGAGGAAGATATCTTTGTGGTAGCCAACAGTATCGGAGGAGTCATCGTATCGGCTTGGGTACATGATTTTGCGCCACGCATTGCAGGTATGGCTCTTTTGGCGCCTGCCTTTGAAATAAACCTTATTGTCCCTTTGGCCAAGCAAGCCATTGAACTGATGCTAAAGGTCAATCCTAAGCTCATTGTAAAGAGCTATGTGAAATCCAAGATGCTCACTCGTGACCCTGAGCAACAGCGTGCTTACGATACGGATCGCTTTATCACCCGCTCTATCAATGGCAAACTCCTTATTGACCTTGCCAACGCAGGCAAGCGATTGGTGGAAGATGCCGCCGCTATCACTACCCCTACCCTACTGCTTTCAGCAGAAAAAGACTTTGTGGTGATTAACCGCCAACAGAAACAATTCTATGTAAATCTTTCTTCTGAGACAAAAGAGTTTATCACCTTGGAAGGCTTTCACCATGGAATCCTCTTTGAGCAAGGCAGAGAAGAAGTGTACAAAATCCTACAACGCTTTATCCAAAAAGCTTTCTCAACGCCCTTGCCTGCCCCTACGCTAGCCCCTGACCTCTTTACTCAAAAGGAGTTTGAAACCATGCAATACGAACTTATCCCCAGCGGAGAAAGACGAAACTACCGATTTCAGAAATGGGCATTGGGTAAGTTTGGCCACTTGAGCGGAGGTATGACCGTTGGACTCACTCACGGATTTGACTCTGGTGCTTCTATGGATTACATATATAGGAATACGCCCCAAGGCAAATGGGGGGTAGGTCGCTGGATGGATAAGAGTTATCTCAATGCCATAGGTTGGCGTGGGGTACGTATCCGAAAGGGTCACCTATTACAACAAGTAGAAAAGGCCATACAAGCCCTACAAGCACAAGGACGAAAGGTGAAAATATTGGACATCGCCGGTGGGGTGGGTAACTACCTCTTTGACATCAAGCAGCGACACCCTGAAGTGGAGATCGTCATCAATGAATTCCTGCCAGCCAACATACAAAAAGGCGAACAAATCATCAAAGAACGTGGTTATCAGCATATACGCTTTACCAACTACAGCTGTTTTGAAGCTGACACCTACCGCAAACTGGATTACACGCCCAATATCACTATTATCTCAGGTATTTTTGAGCTTTTCGGAGACAATGCCTTGGCCGCTGAGGCGATCAAAGGAGTAGTTTCTATCTCGGACAATGGTTATATCGTCTATACAGGGCAGCCGTGGCACCCACAGCTCAAGACTATCGCCTTTGTGCTAAAGAGTCACCAAGAGAAAGACTGGGTGATGCGCCGCCGTAGCCAGCGAGAATTGGACGGACTTTTCGCTCTGCAAGGGGTAAAGAAAGAAAGCATGCTGATTGATGATTTTGGAATCTTTACCGTTAGCTTGGCAGAGGTGAAGAAATAATCTAAGGAAATATGAAAATAATTTATTCCTTTCTGACAGCACTTATCCTAAGTGTGATTGCTTTTTTCCTTGCTTTTAGCCTAATAGATAATAGTTTTGCCGGACTATTTCTATTAGAAATGCTTCCTGTCACCTTTATTGTCATCATCATATATACAAAACTATTAGAGACTTTCCATGTAAAAGCGTTTAAGTATGTTGTCTTATATACTTTTTTAGCCTGCTATATAATGGTTTTTATGAGCGCTTTCCTTTTAGGCTCAGATAGTAGATGGGGTCTTGGGGCAGCCTTCCTTGATGCTCTTTATGCCATAATGAATGTATATTTGCTTATTTGCAATATAGTGATTGCACTTATTTACAGTGCCTTGTTTTTACTTTTTAGCCGCCTTTCAAGAAAAAAAGGATAGGTAAATTAGGCTTGTAGGCATAGGATCTGCAAAGAAGAAAGCCATACAAACTAATTAAGCCTAATCCTACAGCGATAAAAGTAGCGTACGGGCTTTCCCCACTGTTGTGCAGGAATCAGTTTAGGGAACTGATCCATAGTGCGCTGCACCTCTTTTCTTATATACAGAGAAGAAGCCACACAACGGACAAGCGCTACACTTCCGTCCTTTTCCACACTGAAAAGGAGGGTCGCTTCTCCCTCCAATTCCTTATAAGGACTTTTAAGGATACTTTGCTTTATATACTGAGAGAAAAAATCATAAAAGCAAGCATCTCTTTCTCTGGCATTCACGTCCTTACATTGTACAAACATAGGTTTTTGTTCCATTGAAGGGAAACAAGTCGTATTTATAGACTCCTCTTCCTCAATGCTTATTGAAGAAATAGTGTCTCTCTCTTGTGTGTATCCTATACAAGGAAATATAATCCATAAGGAGGCTAATAAAAAAATACCTATTGAAAATCTGCTACCCATAGAGAACTCTTATAATATTTCTAATAGAAATGTAAATAATAAGAATGTTAAATAGAATAAAAAACAAAGATAATATCCTTCTTACTTTACAGATGAAAAATATAAGGAAAGCTACAATAGCTATGGTAGGAATATATATAGACAAAATATAGTACATATAATCATTCATATATTTCTTCAAATAACAAAGATATAAGAATAGAAATAACACAGAAATAATATCTGCTATAACGAGAAATCTATAAATTTTTTTACTATATTTTTTTAATTTCATTTTTTACGTACTATAAGGGTTTGATATTTCTTCAATGATCTATTCCCATACCTTCCCAAAAGGAATAGTAATTTTAGAAACTGTATTTGTTTTATTATCAAAAGAATAGGCTTTTATTTTTCTTATTTTCTTGATAGTTTTCAGCACTAAAGTATCACACTCTTCGCAACCAGTGGTTTTACGTATAATCCTATCTTCCATAATTTTCCCTTCTTTAGAGATAAGAAAACATACTACATATTGTCCTTTAAAAGTCAAAGAAGTATCCGAATGGTTGTATTTTAGAAAATCCTCATAAGCTTGCTCTGAAGAAAACAAACGGGTAGTGTTATCAAATAAAGTATTACCAAAAGGATAGACTTTCCCTCTCTTTGTATGCCATAAAGGCTTATACATCCCATTCTCATATATATGCTCTATTAATAAAAGTCCCTCTACATCATATAGCTTGCCATTTTGTGCTTTTATATCATAAGAATGGAGTATAAGTATCAGTATGCTGATTAAAATGCTTGTGTGTCTCATTCCTACTCAAGTTTTTATACTTAAAATCTTTTCTCCATAAGTACCTCACCCCTATATATCTTTTGATAACGAAGGAGTTGTTCCTCTTTGTAATAACCTATATAGTAAGCGCGTTCCTCTTGGTATGCTTCGGCGTCCTGCTGACTTACCTCATCATATAGGTAGGTTGGGCGATTCGTTTCTTGTTTGTGCAGGTCAGAGCAGCTAAGGAAATAACGTAGTACGATATCTCCCTTATACAAATAGAGTTTTTGCCCACTCATGGGGATTTCGGCAAAGACTCTTTCTTGTTCAACGGGGGTAATGGGCATTTTAGGTTCAAAAGAGGGATCAGCGTGGAAGACGTATTGAGGAGCAATATGTATTTCTGAACTTTTTACTTTGAATAGGGTACGCTCCCAACTATTCCCCAATAAGAAATACTGAAAGCCGTCTTTTTCTCCGCAATACTCGTAGGTAAGTAGGGATTGCAAGGGAAAGGCTTCGGTGGCTTTTCGCTCTTCTGGGGAACTTTTGCAAGAGAATAAGGCTAACAAAGGGGCTAATAAGGTCATTTTTTTCACAGAATAAGCTTGCTCTTAAAGGTAATGTAACTCATTTAGTTGGTTTTCTAAAAGTAATTCCATAAAACTTGTTATTCCAGAACAATTCTGTTTTCTTTTCAGTCACTGATGCTGGGATACATTGTTCTATGGCGTTCAAATCAACTGTTTTGCCTTCGAAATAGGATTTAGAGAAGATGCTTTTCTTGTATTGGGTCTCCACAAAGTCGGCTGTCTCATCAGCAATAAGCAATTTGCTTCCTGGTTTGGCAACTCGGAGCATTTCGCTCATGGCAAGGGCTTTATCGTTGAAAAAATTGATGCCTCCGATGTGAAAAACAATATCAAACGTGTTATCGGCAAAAGGTAATTCCTCGGCTGGGCACTGCACAAGGGTAAGGTTTGTTTTCTTTTGCCACTGCTTTTTACATCTTTTGAGCATTCCCATCGAGATATCAGCCCCTACAAGGTTTATCGTTTTCAAATCAATCCCTTGGGGTAGATAACGCAAGTCCGCTCCTGTACCTATGGAAACATAAAGTACCGAAACAGCATTCTTCCATTCCAAACGGCTCATCAATTCCGTACGCAGGCGGTCAATGGCGTTTCCATACTTGAGTTTTCCTATCCATTTTTCTCCAAAATCATAAAAGAAAGACATCCAATCGTACATTTTCATATATTTTTGATTGTCTCCACTGACAAAATGGTCATTCATACAGCAAAAAATACCATTTTCTTGTTTTACATCTTCTATTTTTATTTCAGATTTAAATATTTGAGATATATCTTTCATTATATTTATATTATTGAATTACCTTTTCTTAATCAAAACATCTCCTTCACAAAGCCAAAGGGGTTCATTTTCTATCTTTAACTCCTCCCACCATTGTTTTTCTTCTGTTTCAGCATCATCTACAAGACGAAAATTAGAAAAATCTGTACGAGGCGATGGCAACACAATAATCCTCTCTATAGCTACGGGTTCCAAATGATAAGTATCCGAAAGTTTTTTGAGAAACAATAGCTGCTCTAACTCCTTTTTATAGCTTACAAGTGCTTGTTTCTCCTCTTGCAAAAGAGAAACTTCTTTAAGTTGATGAATTGTTTTCTGAAGTTCGTCTTCTATAAGTTGTTTTGCTGTTTTCATTCTTTAGTAAGTTCATCAACCATTGTAATAAGTTTGCTCAAAGTATTAAAATTGCGCGTTGTAGCTACTATTTTAAGTCTCTTTTCCACATAATTGTTATTCAATTTAGACCTTGAAGCATCCTTAGGAAGGTATAGATATATTTTATCACCCACTATAGCCAATTCTTCTCCATCAAAAGTTTCTTTCTTCAACTTTTCTACTAAATCAGGTGCTAAAACACTATTTGTGAGCGTAAAAAATACCCGAGCTATATCATAATTTTCTCCTATAAAAGGATTCATATCAAGCATTTCCTGTACTTCCTTACGAGTTGCTACAACAGTTGATAAGTCAGGACCTATATGTTCTTTTATTAATTGGGAGACTTTGGGGGCTATTTCATTACGTACTTTGTCAGATAAGAACACTATATTTCCGCTTTGGATATAAGTGCGTACCCCTTCAAATTCTGAGGAGAGTAATTCTTGTAAGTCTGCCATTTTGGGAATTCTGTTTTTCCCCGTAGGCATTACTCCTCTCAATAAAGCTATATAAGGTTTTTTGTCTTTTGTTTTCATCATTACAATCCATATTTAGTCCAGCCCCCATCGTGCCTTTGACATTCGTCAATTCGCCACTCACCCTCTTTTCTGATGATAAGAAAGCGAAACTGACAATTATGTCTGTCTTGGGTATAGAGGTATATTTTATTCTTGGTCAGTGTCTCAGTATCGATAATTTGATGATCGCCATAGGTGCCGCCTTTATCTAAAGAATAACTAATTCCCTCAGGGCGATAGCCCGCACGACGCTTATCGGTACAATACTTTTGGAAGAGGGCTTTGCATTTCTCCCTTACCAAAAGATCCCCCTCTTTGGTATCATCATTCTTGGTAGCGAAAGTCTCCCACTGGGTCATTGCCGTAAAGAAGTCCAAAAGCAGTTGTTTTACTATAGACAAGTCATCAGAAGGAGGCGCCGCTGGTTTCTTCTTTCCTGAGGTGCGTTGGGCTTGTTCAAAGGCTTTTATCTGTTCCTGGGTAAAAGACTTGTCGAGGTAGAAATTCACCTTGTTGTAATGTGCCACAGCCATGAGTCCTTCAAAAGTAACCCGCGTTCTCTTTAGCGAAAGAGATTTTAGGCGTGGTACTTGTAAGACGATTTTCAGGGTCTCATCAGTTATGGGGCAACCATCCAGTGAGATATGGTCAATAGGTTTGCTGGCAAAGTACTTAAAGCCTTCGCCTGTAACTTGCTTATTATCTTCTAAGAAAAGGAGTTTTAGCTTAGGCAAAGTCGCCAAGTACTGGAGGGCTTCATCGGTAATAGTGGTATTGATAAAGCCCATATTGACCAAGGACTTTACTTGTACGATTTGTGCGACCATCTCGTCGGTTAGGGCGACATCTTTGTAATGATGTCCCTTGCAAAAGCGCTCCTGGGTTACTTCCTTAAGAGCTGCTTCTAAGGTAATGGGGGACATAATAGTTTTGAGTTTTGAGTTTTGAGTTTTGAGTTTTGAGTTTTGAGTTTTGAGTTCTAAGTTTTGAGTTCTAAGTTTTAAGTTCTAAGTTTTGAGTTCAGGGGGCTAAATTTTAATTATCTCACAGCGGCTTGATTTGTCGCCTATTCGCACACGAGTATGATCACCTCTATTGGTTATTATTGGCTTGTATTTTTGGTTCATTGTTCTAATTATTAGTTCCAGCTATCGCCATTGTAATGTTGGGCGTACCTATCAATTTCTTTTCTCAAGCATTCATATTCTTCCTTATTGTATAGCTCATATGTTACTCTAATATCTCCACGAATTGTACAACTATATACACCTCTTATGTTTCCGAGGGCTACTCTTTTTATTTTTCGCATATTCACTTTCTTAAATTTGTAACTGCTGCCTATATACAAATAGTGTTCTTCAAAAAAATAACGAGGAGGTACCCCTACTCTCCTTCTAATTCGCTCTACCCGATTGAAATCATCTTTTGATAGCTTGCTTATTTTCTCAGCCCATAACTGAATCATTACTTTATTATTTTTAGTATTCAATACAAAACCAACTATCAGAAATAGAATTTCAATTACTACCAAAGATAAAAATTCATTAGAATCTATCGCTATTTTCACCATCATAAAGAGAGAAACTGCACAAAAAATAATCCCAACTCCCATCTCACGTTTGTGTTGCTTTTTAAGATTTTTTTGCAATTCTTCAATATAGTCAAAACGTATATCGGGCAGGTCATCATAAGAAAAGTTAGGAGACAATTCACTTTTCGTCTTTTTGTAAATAGAATAGACTTTCCAAATGATTAGAGATGTTATTAATAATAAAAGTCCATTAGCCCCTAAAAGAATGGTAAAATCCGACATAGTGCTTTATTATTTTTCATTGTTCTGCCTGCTTTTTGTATGCCGAAATCTGTCCTTCAAAGTCTATTTCTTTTCCCAAAAGATGTCGGTAATAGCTTGTGAGTATCATAGCCGACATATCATCGGGGTGTTTGACACCTTCGTCCAAAAAGAACTTCACAAGCTCGGGGTTTCCACTGCGAATCCACTCATTGCGAATGCCCATTCCTGTTCCAAAGTAGGTTTCTATTAGAAATTCACTCTCGGTAAGGGTCTTTGCTTTTTCTTTATCCTCTTTCTTAAGAATATGATCCAACATTTGGATACATTCTGTTAGGTTTTTAGGTTTTTCTTTTTTCATATGGGTGTTTTTTATTTATCCAAAAGCAGCAAAACTAATGACTCACATACAAAAGTAATGAGATATTTCATATAGTTACTAAACATTTAGGCTATATTTTTTAGCATACTCTTTTAGAGTTCTTTCAGCTAATGGATTGATATCTTTTAAAAATTTGTCATATTCCTTTTGAGCCTTCTCCGTATACCCATGTGCTCCATAAAACACCAATGCTCCAAAAGGGGGAAAAATGGAGTCTGCTGAATAGAAAATTTTCTCTACACTATTATATTGTTTAAAGAAAGGCAGTATATATTGTTGTATATCTTCCTGTACTCTCTTAATCAACTCTTGTTCATTGGTATTTTCATCCACTTCATACCACAAATCATTTCTACCACGCAATTTGTTAATCGTTTTACGGATAATACAAATAGGTTCTGTGGGATAATCAGGCACTTGTCCTGTATGCTTAAAGTCATAATAGCCCAACCAAAATTTAGGTTCAAAAATCCCTATATTGATACGAAATCTAATATCGTCTCTATTGCTATAACTGCTTTTCTGTATATTGATGATATGCCCTACCTCAACAAGCCTGCGATAATAGTTCAAGGCTTTCTTTTTAAAAGAAAGAGGCTTTAACAAGGGCGTAAAACCTTCTTTTACAATCGTATCGAATTTAGTTTGAGTAAGGGTTTTCATTTTCTAACTATTTTTAACCACATAAGCACCTTATGAGTATTTCTCTTTTATTTGATCATCATTGAACTGTTCTGAGGTGCTCAAATCAGTATGGAAATAAGAATCATGGGGTGAAAAGTAAGCCTCTGACTTTATATTATTTTCTTTTAAGACATTTTTCCATCTTTGCTGAAACCATTTAAAGATAATATCCTCTTTCTTCTCAGCATATTCATCTAAGTAATCATCTATTTTGTCCTCTTCTACCCCTTGGTCATACAACTCATCTTCCAAATGAATATCTTTGTCCATAAAAATATCTGAAGGGAAGTATTTTTCTTTCTTTTGGGAAGGAATATCAATACGCTGACTTATGTAGTCCCCTTCTTTATTCATCGCCCAAGCTGAAATTTCAAGCCATTCATAATCATATTCAAAGAGAAAGTAGGCTCCTTTGTTCTGTAGGAGCTTTAAGATATCTTCCTCCACAAGAGAATTGTATTGATTCAAGTCAGAGCGCAACAATTCTAATAATTCTGTTATATTTTTCATCTTTTATATATTGTTGTTTACTATTAGTTGTCCCCCTTTGTCAGTCCGTTGTAGCAGCAAGAATTCCTATATACCTATCCCTACAAGGATTATATACCATCCAAAAAAAACTCCCCCACCAGTCTTTGCCCTCATCAAAGTAATTAGAGCTATTCGTACTCCACTTACAGACTTCTATTTGCAAAATATCAGTAAAAAGTAACCTACAAAAGTCTAAAAAGAAAATACCCTTTTCAAAATTGCTTTTTGTAATCATAAAAGAGTATGTAGGCTGAAAGAAAGCGTAAGCAAAGGCTTCCTTTTTCAGGTCTTCCTCAGTCATCGCCACTGCTTTTTCAGGCACTTCTTTATCATCATAGTAAAAATACCGATTGTGCAGTTTCCCACCACTAAGAATTATCCTTCCGCTCACCTCCTCATATTGCCAGCCCATAAAGTCTTGGACAGAAATCTCCTTACCCGAGTCTTCAAGGACACCAAAATCATAATCCATCGTAAAAAGTTCCCTGCGATTCTTTTTCAGTTTAGCTACCATACAGTCAAGATACATATTTACCTGCTCAGCTACCGAAATAAGAGTCTGCTGGGCTACTGCCAAATGCTTCTGATAAGGTGTATCTTCCTGCTCCGTATTCAACTGAGAGATACGAAAGTCTATAATACCGCCTTCTCTTTCAAAGGCTTTATACTTTTCTATAAACTTAGGAATCTCAATAATGTTCAATGATTAATGGTTAATACTACTCTATTTCAATTGCGAACGCAGTGCATTCGCAATTGGGGAGTCGATCTCTAATCATGCACACCTTCGCATTGTCGGAATACCAATAGTTGTTTTACTGCCAGAAAGGCCTCTCCTTGTGACCATGTTTGCGCATATTCTCTAAGTCGTTCTGCTCCTTCGTCCCAGAGTTCGTTGTTCAGCAGACACTCTACTACACAGTCCTCTCCGACACGTGCTACATAGCACTTGAGTGATTGTACACGCACTTCTGTTGTGAAGTATTGAGGCAAGAGATCCACAAGTAAGTCATAAAAATCCCGCTTGGCAGGAGGCGTTTTCCACTTTCCTAACAAATACTGATTGCCAAGCGTGGTGTGCCAATGTATATCTCCCAGATAAATATCGCAGTTCTTATTATGATAGCCACTCAAGCTATCAATAATCGTCTGAAAGGTTGTGGAAAGATAGTTTTCTATAAGTGAAAGTACCTTTTCCTGGTCGGTATCTCCGAATCCTGCTATATTATCCACGATTCCTTGAGGAAAATAGCCATCCTCTAAGTAAGTGCCTATGTGTAGCTCTATGAGACTTTCGTCCATTTCAGGGGTAGGGATCACCTCCAGCTCTATACGCATTTTTTCTCCCATCCAAATGGTACGGGTAGGGATATCAGGGTCTGCTTTATACCCTTGTTCTATAATCTTTTGAGAGAGCTGCTCAAGGATTTGCTCTTCTATGTGAGTGGTAAGACGCATGGTTAATTGTTAATTGTTAATTATCAATGGTTATAGGGGTACGATGTCAAGTCTTTTATTTGGCAAAGACAATACAAGTAGGCTTATCCACACTGATACTCTGTGAGGTATCGGTAAGGGTGCCTGTGGTTTCATTTCGCTGGAAGACCTGTATCTTATTATCATCTCGGCAAGCGACCAAAAGATATTTACCATTGGGGGTTATTGCAAAATTGCGAGGGTGAATACCTGTGAGCTGGTAACCTACTTTCTTTAGTGTTCCCCGCTTAGGGTCAATGGCAAAGATAGAGATCCCATCTTTTTTCAGACGGTGCGAGGTATAAAGAAAACGCCCATCGGGACTGATATGTATATCAGCACTTCCTCCCCCTTGGCCTTCATCGGCCATTAGGCGTTGGACTTCCTTTATTTTCCCTTTGTGATAGCTTAGCACCACACACTCTCCCCCCAATTCGTTGATTAGGTAAGCAAAACGACCGTCCTTGCTAAAGGTAAGGTGACGAGGGCCTTGTCCATCGCTAACCTCATAGGCTACCTGTTGGTCTGTAAGCACCTGAGCTCCTTGGGGAGCTTCCTGATTATAGCGAAAACGATATATACGATCATTGCCCAAATCGGTAGCCAATACATATTTTCCATCAGGGGTAGGGATCATACAATGGATATGAGCTACACGCTCTGGAGTCCGCCCCTCAAAGGCTATATGCTGTATCTCGGCCTGTAACTTACCTGCTGCATCCAATAGGAAAACACTGATGTCGCCCCCTGTGTAATTGGCTGTTATGGCATATTTACTATCTGCAATGATATGGCAAGGGTCAGCACCTGCTTGTGTAGGCTGAAAGACAGGCTGAGTGGGTAGCTTATCTTGGCCTACCTCAAAGGAATAAGCCCCTTGTCGGCCATCGTTATACTCACTTACCGCATAGAGATGTTTGCCATTGGGAGCTAAGGCTATAAAAGAAGGATTAGCGGCGGCGGTACTACCTAACTGTACTGAAGTTCCCTGTTGCTGATCAAAGCTATAGGTATAAATACCCTTGGAATTGCCCCCTTCTGTATAAGTGCCTACATACATTGTAAGGCTATTGGAGGGAGCTGATTGTGCAAAAGTATGCAAACTAACTAATGCACAAAACAAAGATAAAAGTGTTTGTGATTTTTTCATATGTGTTTTGGGGTTTTAAGTTTAGAGGTTTTGTTTTTTATTTTAAGATATTCTAAAAATCCTTTCTGTTCTTCTGTACTGAAAGCCCAATTGTTCTATATCGTCATTGCGATAGGCTACACCTCTTTCTTTGGAAATAGAGGTCTCTACCTGTAAAGGACGATTAAAGGGAGTTTGTATCTTATTGATTAACGGATTCTTTTCTTGTGCTATTCTATAGGAAAACAAACATATTCTATCCTTTGCGTTTGAAAGCATTTGCCAAAGGGGCACACACTTTTTTATAGTTTTCAAAGAATCTAATAGTTGTTTTTGTGCTTTTTCAGATTTTCCTCCTCTGAAGTCTTCTGTAGGCTTATCAAGATTCTCTATATCAATAGCAGAAGATATTTCATTTAAAATACAAATTTCAACCTCTGTATCTATAATAAAATAATCACACATACGGGTTAGTCCTTCCCCTTTGAGTATAGCACTATTATTCAGCTGCGCTTTATAGTGCTCAAAGTCAAGGATATACAACGACCATTCCTGCTCATTCCTATAAGAGGATTTTCCTGTTCCCTTAGCCATTACTATCACACTCTCCCTTGCACTATCTTGTAAGTCAAATTCTTTTTCCTTGGTAAGCCCCTGCCTTAGCTGGATTTTTCTGTTAAGTTTCAGTGATTGGGGAAGCTGTACTTGAAAATAATCATCGATTAATGGCGTTGTAATTGTCATAGATTTCATTTATGTCTTCTGATAAATCCATTACATCGATAAAATGTTGGTCGGTTGCTTTTAGGTCATGTAACCTACCATTGTCAATTTTCCAAACCCCTAAGTGTTCATAGTTTATAGCCGCACCATTGGTAAATCGGGTATCTGAATTATCAAAGGCCTTGATCAGTAGGTTAAGGTGATTGACAATATAGGGACTATGAGTGGCGAAAGCCAATTGGACTTGACGATCCAGTTCTTTGCCCAAAGGGAAACAATCCTTAGCCAATCGGTTAATCAACCTCCTTTGTGCTGAGGGATAAAGAGAGAGTTCGGGTTCTTCTATAAAGACAGAAAGGGTCTTTGTTGTAAAATGAGCTGAATTGATATTTTTAACCGCCTCCATATTGCCCATTTGCTGCATTTGCTGGATTTTACTCATTAGGAAATCATTAAAAGCCCCTGTTAGGACTTCTCCAAAATCATATTTTTGAGTAAGGTAAGAGACAATAATCTCTGGAAAAAGGGCTGTTTTGGTACCACTTGAGCTATTTTCAAGATGCATCTCAAAGGTATTACCTACCGACTTATCTTTTACAAAGAATTGAGGAAGTATCCCCTTTTTCTGAAAGAGTATTAAGTCCGTACTTTCTATTAGGAATTCCTTTTTGTCAAATTGTTCAAAGGCTGTTAGAAAATTATTGTAAGTATCTTCCAAATAATAAGGAATCTTAAAGTTTCTTGGAATCTTATTGGCATAAATATCGGGAAGTACCCCCCTATTCTCACTGACAAAAGCTATTTTATCCAGCGTCAAATCACCTTGTAGCTTGGTATCTGTAAGTATTTTCCCTTTACTCTGGTAAAGGGAATCCCCTATTTGGAACCTTATTTCAGTATCCTTACGTATAAACTCACTTAGTCCACTTGTTTTGAGTAGGGCTTCAGAATTCAGCCTACTATAATCGCTTTTTTTCTTAGCAATTCCTGCTTTTACAAAGAAAGTACGTAGATTATTCTGCTTATGTACCCATTTGAGGAGTGATATAAGCTTAAGGATAGCACTTTTCCCACTACCAGATTCACCTATAAAAACCATCAGAGGCTTTAGAGGAATATCCATTTGCGCAATAGGGCCAAAGTTTTTTATATACAGCTGTTGATTCATTGTTATAATTTCTACTATGCAAAAATAAAACTATTAGCTGTAAAAAACAAATTCTTTTGCTACAAGCTGTAACAAAAGAATTTAGTTTTTTAGCAACTGCTCTATTACTCAATAGGCGTTGTAGGAAGTTTCACTTCTCCTGGGTCTTTCCAAAGTCCGTCCTTGATAGCGCGTTTCTTAGCTGCTTCTGCTCGCTTTTCACTATCAGGGTGTGAGCTCATCATCTTTTGGAAGCGGCTTTGGGTCTCCCCGCCAGAGAGTAGGGCTAATTTCTTAAAGGCTGTATATACCGCCACTACATTGTAACCATGCTTCTTCATGAAGTTATAAGAGTACTCATCGGCTTGGGATTCTTGCTTTTTGCTGTGCTTGGCATCAAGCATAGCTTCGGCCATTTCGCCTAATTGGCTTTCGCTCAAGGTCTTTACCGTATTGGAAGCGGCTGCACCTGCTTCTTGTAGGGCGGCTCTGGTATAGGCTGCCTTAATAGCATCCTTGGTATCCTCGTTCTTTACGTGGCCAATCTCGTGACCAATGATTGCCAAAAGCTCATCATCAGTCATAAGGTCCATAAGGGAGGAGAAAACGCGTACACTACCATCGGCACAGGCAAAGGCATTGATATCGGTTACCAAGTACACCTTGTAGTTGAGGGTCATGCCGTCTTCGTTTTTGTGTTTGCCGAAAAGACGATTAAGTCACTTAGTATAAGGACTTTTTGCATCCGCCACTTTATTATGGGCATCCATCCACTCTACTGATTCTTTGGATAGCTTTTGAGCATCCTCATTGCTAAAGGAAAGTGCTTGTACGCCTTTGGTAGCGGCACTGGCCATCTTTCCAATATTAATCTGTGCTTGCGCAGTAGCTACTGCTACCATACACAAGACTGTCAAAATTGTTTTTTTCATATAAATCTCTTTATAATTACCGAGTGCAAATATAAGGAATTTAATTGTTAATTGTTGATTATCAACTGTTAATATTTAATGCCAATAATGATTAATGACCAATGACTAATCCTTTATAGTATTAGTCATTGGTCACTAATCATTGGTCACTAATTGTTATATCTCGTGTTCTGCTTTGATTTCCCTATGTTCGTAGTCGGCGATCATCAGGCGATCATAGTCTGGCTTGGTACCTTTTCCGAAACGCTTACCTATGTTGTCAAAGATTAGATATACCAGTGGCACAATAATCAAAGTCAAGAACAGAGAGGAGATTAGCCCTCCGATGATTACAATCGCTAAGGCATTATTAACCTCAGCTCCTGAGCCAGAGGCTATAGCCAAAGGTATCATCCCTGCCACCATGGCAATGGTGGTCATTAGGATCGGACGGAAACGCGCATGGTTGGCTTGTATCAGTGCCGTTACCGTATCTTCTCCTTCCTCCTTGCGGTGGTTGGCGAAATCCACAATCATAATCGCATTCTTAGCCACCAAACCGATGAGCATGATGATCCCCAAGAGGGTGAAGACATTAAGCGACATATTGGCCATGGCCAAGGCAATCAAAGCTCCAATAAAGGAAAGTGGGATAGAGAACAAGACCACAAACGGACGAGAAAAACTGTTATAGAGCACTACCATTACCATGTACACCAATAAGATTGCGGCAAAAAGGGATACAAATATTGTTCCGAACCCTTCGTCCTGCATCTCTTGATCTCCAGAGAAGACGAACTGTACATTGGCGGGTTTCTGCAAGGTTTCTAACTTGGTTTTCCACTCAGAAACAATAGTACCTGTAGGACGTCCTACGGATTGGGCTTGTACGGTTACTGAAGGCGACTTGTCATAACGCTCTAACTGGGTAGGCCCTGAGGCATAGAATACATCGGCAAACTGGGAAAGCTTGACTTGTTGTCCTGCATTGTTGATAAAAATCATATTCTCTATATTCTCTATAGACTGGCGGTTGCCTTCCTCAAATAGGATATTGATATCATATTCGGAGTCTCCTGTGCGGAACTTATTATCATCATTTCCGTTGAAGGCTACACGCATGGTCGTTCCCACTGTAGCAATATTAAGACCCAGCATTGCCATCTTATCACGGTTCAGCTGTACATTGATCTCAGGGTTCCCTGCCTCTGAGGAAAGCTTTATTTCAGTAGCTCCTGGTATCGTCTTGAGTAGTTCAGCGGTTTTCACGGCATATTCTTGAGCCACCTTAACATCGTCGGAGGTAACCACCAAGGCAATTGGTGCTTGTTCTGCTCCCATCATGCCAACAGGTACAGTCTTTACTTTGGCATCAACCAAGTATTGACTCAATTCTCGCTTGAGCTTAGCGGCAATTACCGTAGTGGATTCGCTACGTTCTTTCTTATCCACAAGAGTAATCTGTATTTCAGACTTATACGCAGTAGCCCGAGTGGAACCCATACCACTGGTAGACTGTCCTACTGTGGTAATCATACGCTCTACCAAAGGCTTATTGGTGCCCGATACCTTGAGGTTACGCAAATAGTTCTCTGCCTTTTGGGTAATAAAGTTAGTCTGTTCCAAAGAGGCATCTTTGTTCAGCTCAAACTGTATTAGGAACTTACCCCTATCCATATTAGGCATAAAGTCTGTTCCTATATAGCCTGTAGGAATGAGCGAACAAGAACCTGCAAAGAGGAAGAATACCAAAATGAATGTTTTCCATTTGTGCTTGAACGACCATACCAATAGGTCAGAGAAAAGGTGAGTCATACGCTTGATAAAGCCCTCAAAACCAATAGAGATCTTGCCCATAAGTGATTTAGGATCTGGGTGCTCCAACTTTCCAAAACGAGAGTAAAGCCAAGGCACTATAGTAAAGGACATCAGCAAAGAGAGTGCTGTAGCAATAGCCACAGTAAGACAGAACTCTTTTACGATATTGACCACTATACTATTTCCTATAGAAATCGGTACGAATACCACCACAATCACCATAGTAATAGCCATAACGGTAAGGACAATTTCCTTAGACCCATCATAGGCAGCACGTACCTTGTTCTTTCCCATCTCCATATGGCGGTGTATGTTCTCCAAGACCACGATGGCGTCATCCACCAAGATACCAACCACCAGAGAGAGTGCCACCAAGCTCATCAGGTTCAGTGTAAAGCCAAAGAAGTACATACCGATAAAGGCCGCAATGAGCGAGGTCGGGATAGAGACCATGACAATGAGTGCGTTGCGCAAGCTGTGGAGGAAGAAGAACATCACCACGGCTACGAGTACAATCGCCAATACAAGGTCAAACATCACCGAATTAGCCGCATGTAGGGTAAATTCGCTGGTATCCTCTGCCAACTGTAGTTTTACATTTTGATTGACATATGTTTTTTCTATCTGTGCCATTTTCTTGCGCACCAACTCACTTACCGATACGGCGTTGGCATCGGTCTGCTTGAGTACTTGCAACAAGAGCGTGTTTTCTTGGTTGATACGCGCGATTTTCTCAGCATCCTCTTCGGTATCTTGTACATCAGCTACATCGGAAAGGCGGATTTCGATACCATTTTTGGAAACTAATGGAAGGTTACGCAGCTGTTCTACATCCTGAATCTTACCCAAGACACGGATGGAGGTACTATTCTCACGCGTTTTGAGCTTACCAGCAGGGATTTCTATATTGGAAGCTGCAATAAGCTGTTGTACCTGAGCGATCGTAAGGCCATAGCCTTCGAGCTTTTGAGCATCCACATTCACACGAATTTCCCTCTTACGTCCACCAATGATATTGACCTGTGCCACCCCTGGTACACGAGAGAGTTCAGGCTGTATCTTTTTATCCACTAGGTCATAAAGCTCCTGTGAGGAAAGATTGGAGGTAACCCCAAGTGAGATGATCGGCAAGTCCGAAAGGGAAAACTTGGAGAGAGAAGGTTCTTTAACATCGGTAGGGAGCTTAGAACGAATAGCGTTGATCTTACGCTGAGCCTCATTGAGCGTATTGTCCACATTGGCATCGTTGGTTAGCTGGATAACCACCACAGAGAGTGACTCATAGGAGTAAGATTGTATTTTTTTGATATTCTCCAAGGAAGATACCGCATCCTCGATTTTCTTGGTTACGGTACTCTCAATTTCTGAAGGAGATGCTCCTGCATATATAGTGGAAATGGTTACCACATTGACCTCGAACTTAGGAATGAGTTCGTAGTTTAGGAGCTTATAAGAATATAACCCTCCTAGGAGAAATAAGGAGAGCATCACAATTAGGACACTGGGTCGCTTGATAGAGAGTTTGATTATATCCATCGCAAGTAATTTCTAAATCGGGGGCAAAGGTAAAGCAAAAAAACTAAATAAACAAAAAAAGTTTCCATATTTTTTTATCAAGGAATGATAGTGTTATAGAGATATAGGGATACAGAGTTACTAAAACCCTATATCCCTATATATTACCTTAACTATTAACTATTTACTCAAAAGAAACCAACTTTTCTCTCCATTCTTAACACTACGTAGATCGTAATAGTAATCATAAGTAGTGGCATCTATTTGATAAGGACTGTTATTGACCACCTCATCAATAATAGGAGTGAGGTAGGGGAAGTATTGCGAAAATCCGCTGGCGAAGTTCGGGTCTTTCAAGAAGATCTCTATCTGATCAGGATGACCTGCTACCCCCACAAAATCAGCCTCATAGTCCGAGGTATAGTCAGTATAATTACCATTATTAGGATTGACATTTCTCAGGCTCAAGGTTATACCAGTGGAAGTTCCCCCGTCATTTCCCTTGATAAGTTCTCTAAAGGAAAAAAAGGTATTTAGGGAGTAGTTTCTCCACTTGCCACGGCGTACCTGATTGTCCAAGTCCCTATGAATATCTATATAGCTTTGGGAGGTATAGTATTCTCCTACCCTTATCCAACGAGAAGAAGTCGTAGAGAAAGTGATAGGACAAGGCACTAAGGCTGTGGAGATAGCACCATCGGGCGTTGTCAAGGCCGTCTTATCTTCATTGAAATAGAGTTCGTCGAAGGTAACTCCCTTAATCTCAACAGGTTCATAGAGCTTAATTCCTTTTTCGGTAAGAGAGAAGGCACGCTGTAGCGTCTGTCCTTCATAGCTAAAGACCAATTGGCGATAACTAGGGAAGTGTGTAAGCTTCACTTCAGTGCCTTGGATAGTGATAGGAGAGAGTCCCTTGCCCTTAAGCACTTGAGTATTCTCGCGGAGCTTAGTAAGGAAAGCCTCCCTATCGCTGGTGAGCTTGGTGAGGGTCATTAGGTTATTGGAGGTACGCCCTCGGAGGGTAAGCACCCCGTTTTCTTCTTTGAGGAAGATAAACTCAATATCCCCTCCTCTAGCATTGGTAAATACTGGAGAGACGAATCGGAAATGGTCTAAGACACTATTGAAAGTATCAAAACTCAAGGTAGGCCCCTCGGTATTGGAATAGGTATAGTAAGATTCTTCCTCGGCATTGGTAGGTCTTACCTCGGAAGAGGCCTTTACCTTACCATCTTTGAGTTTCAAGACAAAGGAGTAGCCTCCTATACTGCGTGGTGCCACGGGGAATCCCCCGAAGCTACGGCTTACCCCCGGATAATAGGAAAGCAACCAATAGCCATCATAGCTTTCTATGATCTTTTTATAAGTATCAAGCGTGGTGGAAGTACGGTCACTAGCCTCCTTTTTGAATATGGCTTCTTCCTTATATTCACAAGCCGAAAGGAGTGCAAAGGCTAAAAATAGAGTAATATATCTTTTCATTTTTTTAATTATTAGTTAGATCAGAAAAATCTTTCCGAGGGACCACCTGCCCACTCAAGGTACGTCCTGCCACATAAGGATAGCGTTCGCGAATCTTATTGCGCAAGACATCCAAGTTGATATTCCAAGTGGTGGTGAGGTAGCGGCGGATCATTTTCATCTTCTGCTCAAGCTTCTCTTTACCTGTATATTGCTCTGTAGAGCGGATTTTGGCATTGCCCAATTCCAATTGTTCTTCCCATACACGAGCCGAGTCATAGGAAGCCACTGAGGCACCATTGTTATAGTTAGTAAAACTACGCTTCCAAGCTGTATAGAGGGCATCGTCGAAACCATCTCCATTAGTATCCAAAGTAGTATCCTCGGTAACACAACCACAATCCTGTGTAGCATTGAAGTAGGTGATATAGCGAGAGATCATCTCCACGAAGTCCTCATCAGAATCCTTACTTCCGTAAGCGCTGATAAAGCCCGCCTTGAGGTAATCGGTACCTGTCCAGCTATTAGCCCAGCTATTACTTTTGTAGTCGGTACCAGAGATACGCTTGTAATCGGTAGGGTAATCCACCGATTGATGCCATGTGTGAGCTGTCTCGTGGTAGAGGGTGTGTAAAGCATTATCATTGAGGTAAAAAATACTATTGGGGCGTATATTGTTGATATTCATCATATGGATCTTTACCCCATTGGTAGCCAATCCTCGCATAGGAATACGGGTAGCATGATAGGCATTCTCCCCTATGAGAATCAAGGTATTAAACGAATGTTTCTTCATGAACTCCTTGGAGGTTACCTCTACATAAGGCTCTATAAATAGATAATTGAACACGGAAGCGAACTGTACCGCCTTGTCATACTTAGTGGGGGTGAGCACCCAGCTACGGGTGGTTTCCTTCTCCACGAAGCGGTAGAGAATACGGATATTATACGGCTTGGTAAATCGCTCTTGTATGTAGGTATCTAAGGGGTTAGGCGGGTTGAGCACCTCTTGTTGTGAGTCATTTTGCTCATTGTCCTTGGGAATAACACTATCGGCCGTAAGAGTATTATCCACGGAGCAGCTTACCATGGCTGCTGCTAAGAGTATATATATAATTTTTTTCATAAACATGAGTGTTTTTATCTTGGATTAGGTTGCATACCGGCACCTATAGCGGTACCAGGGAGCTGTATGGCACGGCGAGCATCAATGGGAGCTAGTACGCCTTCTATGGTAGAGATGTCTCTCTCTTGCTTGGTATGTTGGTAGCGTGCCACCTCTATCCCATAGCGCTTGATGTCTTGCCAGCGAAGTCCCTCATGCATAGTAAGGATACGGCGGCACTGTAACACATAATGAATCAAAGGTTCCTGTTCAGCTGTAAGAGTAAAGGAAGGATGTAGCTGTTTCTTTTGAGTGGCTCCACTAGGAGTGCTTTGGCTATAAGCCAAATCGTTATAGAAGTTAGTTATCTCTTCCTTGGTAAAGGTATTGCCATTAGGATTATAATTAACCCTTCCACGTAGATACTTGGAAGTCCATATATTAAGATCCGCCACGGCACTATCGAGTTCTCCAAGCATAATTTTTGCCTCGGCACGCACCAAGAGGGTCTCATCGGTGGTGAAAGGCACCAAGATGGTACGAGTATAGGAGCCATCTCGAAAGGTAGGAAACTTAGGTTGTAGGACTATATCCCTTAGGTCGGCACGCTGCGTGAAAGGCATGAACCAGTAGAACTCATAACCATTATTCTTTGATTCGGCACGCGCATCCCAAAGGTTGGTAGTGGAGAAGGTTTCTTGCTCTGCTACTCTATAAGCATGGGCGAATCGATAGTTAGTTTCTACAAAATAAGTGGTAGAGAGTTCCGAATAGACGGGTTGTAACATAAGGTTGGCTACTTCACTTTCACGGGTATAGGCCTGTGCATAAGCGGTTAGGGAACGGATACCTGTTTTTTGGGCATCACGGAAATCTAACCATTCGCGTATGAGTGTTTTGGTTGTAGCCTCATTGGTAGTAAGCACCACATTGGCTGCATCTACTGCTTTTTGCCATTGTTGGTAATAGAGGTAGAAGCGAGCAGCGAAGGCATAAGCTGCTTTCTTATTGAAGTGATACTTAGGCATTTGGTAGTAACTATCATCAATAAGAGGAAGCCCCACCTGAAGGTCATGATCGATCTGCTGATATAGCTGGGCTACAGTACCACGGTCACGCTTAGGATTGAGCTGTGCCTCAGGTTCGGTAATATAAGGAATCCCTAAGTCGGTACCACTGGTGGTAGGGTTGTAAGCCTGACAGAAGAGGTTAGCCAAGCAGAAATGGGCATAGGCACGAGCTACTAAGGCTTCCCCTTTGGCAGGATTAAGGGCTGGATCACCCTTTAGAGTCGTCTCAATAGCCTCCAAGGCAGCATTGGCATGGCTGATCGCCTTATAGTGAAAGTCCCAAATATTCTGTAAACCATCCAAGTAATTGTATTCCAATATAGGTTGCCAATAGGCTGCCTCACGAGTGAGGAAGTTAGAATAGATATTGTCCGCCCCTATATCATCTATATTATCCGAAGAAAATTCGCTAATGAGGGTGGTGGCTATCTGGGGATAGGCATTGGTCAGGGTCTGCTGTACCTTTTCAGGTGAGTCAATCAGCAGGCGATTGTCCGGCATTTTATCCAGCTGATCGTTACAAGCGGTCAGCGCGAGGGAAGTAATGGCTAATATATAGTATATTCTTTTCATCATTTTAGGGTTAAAGTCCTACACGTAAAGTAAATATCAATCGCTTAGGAGAGATAGGGGTATATCCGTTAACCAAGTAATCAGGATCGTCTCCATTAAGGCGCTTATCGGCATAGAGTAAGGCTAAGTTGGTGGCTTGTAACTTGACACTAAGCTGGCGGATACGAGTCTCACGCAAGAAATCCTTATCGAAGGTATAGCCTAAAGAGATCTCTTTCAGGCGGATATTATCTCCCTTGGCGATACGAATATCGGAATAGTCATAGGTATTATAAGCCTGGCTGATTTCATTGTAGCCATAGGCATTTTGCATAAAAGTAGTATAGACTACAGGGATGTTGGTTTTGGTCTCATCACCAGCGAATTGCCAACGGTTGTTGAGCTCACGAGGGACAATTCCATAGTCGGTATAGATATTGCTGAGTTTTCTAAGGCGTACCACATTCCCATAGGAGTAAGTAAGCACTACCCCCAAGGAGATACCTTTGTAGTGAAAGGTATTGCTAAAGCTTCCCTTATCAGTAGGGATGAGGGTACCTGCATATTTTAGAAAATCTACGTTGCGACTATCGAATCGGATTCCCCCGATGGTAGATTGGTCGTGTTCGTTGAGGAAAGTAGGCAATCCCCTATCGTTGAGTCCATTGAAAGGAACTGAGAAGATAGACTTAAGTGGATAGCCTGCGCGGGCGAACCCTCCTTGGGAGGTAGCACTGGTAGAATAGCCTATCATATCACGAATGGTAGGAGTGGTAAGCAGCTCAGTGATTTCATTTTTAGCTCGAGAATAGATAAAGGAAGTCTTCCAAGAGAAGTCGGCTGTTTTGAGATTGGTTGTCTCTAAGCCTATTTCAAGCCCACGGATACGCATTTGAGCCATATTCCCTTTTTTGGTAGTGAAGCCCCCCGTACCTTGGGTAACAATATCCCCTATCAGGTCATAGCTATGACGGTGGAACCATTCTACAGAGAGGTTGATACGATCATCGAGGAAGCCCAAGTCTGCTCCTATGTTTAACTCTTGGTTTTTCTCATAGGTCAGGTCATGGTTGGCAATATTCTGGATTTCAAGACCTAACTCACGCTGAGTGGAGTTGCGCCAAGGATTGTTGATATAGAGCTGTGCTAAGGAATTGCTCACAGAAGGTGCTACAGCCGTTACTCCAAAAGAAGCCTTGAGGCTTAGGTGAGAAAGGGGCTTAAGAGAAGCAAAGAAGTTCTCTTGGCTCACATCCCACTTCAGTCCAGCATTCCAAGTAGGCATCCAGCGGAGGTAGCGAGAAGGCCCGAAAGCGTTAGAGGCATCATAGCGCAAAGTACCATTGGCCGTATAGCGTCCTTTGAGGGTATAAGAAGCATTGGCAAAGAAAGCCTGGTTGTTATTTTCAGTATCGGCTACGGTATAGTAGTTACGGAATTCTTCTTGCAACTTCTTGAACATCAGGTAAGAGAAAGAAGCATAGTTACCTGCATTGTAGAGCAAGCCATAGTTTCGATTCAGATCATTGGTATTCTTGGCGTTGTCCATCTCAAAGCCTCCGAATAAGGCGATACTATGTAAGCCTTCGGCAAAGGTATCCTTATAGCTAAGGGTTGCACGGAGGTTATTGGCCAGTGAGGTTTTGTCTATCTTCTCACGAATTCCTCCCTTGGGTAGTACCACCACTGGAAGGGCGAAAGGATCGTTAGGGTCTTTGTACAGATTGGTATTATTGTCTCTCACAGTTGTATTGGGCATGGCGCGGTAAGAGAGCACCCAGTTGGAATTTTCTTTATACTCTGTCTTTTGGGTATTATTTTGGTAGCGGATAGCACCCATGAGAATCGCCTCTATCTTAGGGGTGATCTTCCAAGAGAGTTGCCCCTGTATACGAAGGGTAGCTATATCAGTATCTATATAAGCGTTGTCCATCTCATTGAAGATGTTGTAAGGAGCATAGTTGGTTGTGTAATAGTCCTTAGCATTTAGAGTTCGAGAGTGGTTCAATGCATAGTTATAGCCATCCTGTATAGGAGTGGTTTGGTCTCGGTAGGAGAGGTCTGTGATCAGTCCCAAGCGCACTTTGGAAGAAAGATTATAGTTAGCATTGAGATTGGTTGCATACTGAGTGAGCTTATTACCTTTTTGCCAACCTGGATCTGAGAGGAGGCTTAGGGAGGCATAATAGGTAGATTTTTCATTTCCAGAGGAGAAGGAAAGGGTATGGTTCTGCATTACGGAAGTTTGGAATAGTTGCTTGAACCAATTGGTATTACGTCTTTCGGCTTCTTGTAGGTAAGCCCTACGTCCTGCCTCGGTATTGAGTACGCGAGAATTACCTTGTCTATCAAGCTCGTAGAAGAGTTCATACATTCTTCCTACGATCCCTTTGTTCTTTTGGGTTACTACATTTTGGAACTCATAGTGGCCACCCTGCATCAGTTCTTGGATAACAGACATTTGTTCCTGAGAGTTCATAATGTTGTACTGGTCATAAGTAGGAATAAGGCGGAAAGTAGATTCGTTGGTATAGGTGAAGCTACTGGTTCCAGCGGCACCTTTTTTGGTGACCACTTCCACTACTCCTGCGATAGCACGAGGGCCATAGACAGCAGTAGCAGAGGCATCCTTAAGCACTCTAAAGCTCTCAATGCTTTCAGCTGTAAGGCCTGGGATTGCGGAGGCTATCAGCAACTTAGCATCTTCGGAGACGAGATCTTCAGGTTTAAGGTCTATTTCGTCTTGGAGAATAACCCCATTGAGCACCCATAGGGGCTTTACCTCTTGATTGATAGACGTTTGCCCACGGGTATTGGTATTCATGGGCGCTTTTGGGGCAGGTTTGGGCTTTGTTTTGGCCTGCTTGCTCTGCTCCGTTTTTTTCAGTTCCTCCTGTGCCCAAGAGGTCTGTCCTACTGCTAAGAACAGCAAGAAGAAGAGCAGAAATCTGACTTTCACTGTATTCATCTTTATGTATTAAAAATAGATTTTTTGAGTCTTGTTAGGGAAATTTCCCTTTTGAAAAAGGCTTGCAAAATTACGAATAAAAAAAGGAAAAAGCAAGCATTTCCCCCTATTTATGTAGGGCAAGAGATGTTAAAAGAACCATACCTAACACACATGAATTTCGTGTTCTTTTATTCACTAAATCATAAAGCTCATAAGAGGGAAAATCAGGAGTAATCCCAAAGGAGATACCAGGCATGTAAGTCGAGGACAAAGGTAAAGCAGAAGAGTTTCCATATTTTTTTAATAGTCAGTGGCCAGAAGTCAGTTTTCAGTCTTTTTGAGACTGACCTCTGAAAACTGAAAACCAACTAATATTTGTTTTTCTAGGGAAAAAAACGTAATTTTACTGCAATCAAAACCTACCTTTCTGTTTTTGAAAGCTAAACTAAAAAATATGAAAATAGAAAAAGACCAAATGAAGGATGTTTCTAATCCTTCCGAATGTACTACTATTATTGTAGGCAAGCGAGCCACCACCGATGGTTCTATGATTGTAGCACGTTCTGATGACTGGAGTGCTGTAGTGGCCAAAAGATTAAAAGTACACCCTGCGAAAGGACAAGGCCCTGAGGAATTTGTATCCTTCAACAATGGTTTCCGTTGTCCCCTTCCGAAAGAGGCACTAGGGTATATGGGGATGCCTCCTTATCAATACCCTGACCAATGGGAAAGTGCCGGCTTTAACACCGCCGGTGTGGGTATGAGTGCTACCGAGAGTATCTTTAGCAGTGAAAAAGCCCTAGCTGCTGACCCCTTAGTTCCCAATGGCTTAGGCGAAATTTCTATTAATTCGGTAGTGCTTCCTTATGTCCACAGTGCCAAAGAAGGCGTAGAGAGATTGGGAGCTCTTATAGAGAAATATGGGATTGCAGAAGGCTTTGGGGTTGGTTTCATAGATCAAAAAGAGATATGGTATTTGGAAACCGCCTCTGGCCACCGCTGGATAGCCAGTCGTATTCCCAGCAATGTATATTTTGTAACAGCTAATCAGGCACGCCTGCGTGAGTATGATCCTATGGATAACCACCACTTCCTAGGCAGTGAAGACCTGATTGAGTTTGCTATCACTCACAAGCTATATGACCCTAGCAAGGGTGTTTTTGACTTCCATAAGGCTTACATTCGTGATGAAAAACTTGATACCACCTACAATTACCCACGCGTATGGGCTTTACAAGCACTCTTTAGTCCTGAAATAGAGAATGATGTAACTGAAAATAACTTTCCTGTATTTGTACAAGGTGAAAATTGTATCTCCTTAGCTGATGTCCGCCGTGCTTACTACCACCACTACCAAGGCTCGACACATGACCCTTACTTCCACCAAAATCCCAAAGAACCTTACCGCCCTGTGGCTATCTTCCGTGCTACTCATACTCATATCCTACAGGTAAGACCTGAGCTACCTAAGGCTATAGGCGAGATCAATTATGTGGCTTTTGGTATGGCAGCATTGGGAATTTTTATCCCTATCTACCAAGGGGTTACTTCCTATCCAGAGGCCTACACCAAGGGTGATAACCACTGCAAAGAGGATGCTGCTTACTGGATCCTAAGGCGTGTACAGACCTTAGGCATGGTCAATTATAACAAATATGCTCCCGTGATACGCGATGTGTATGACCGTTTTGAGACTGAAATGGAACAACGCCAACGTGAAATGGAGGCTGATTATCTTGCCCTCTACCCTACTCATCCTACGGCTGCTCAAGAGCTATTACAACGCTTTTCTGATCAGCTCTTAGAAGATGTACTTACCGTAAGTCGTGAGCTACTCAATGACCTCTTCACCCGCCTTACTCTGGATATAGAAGCCGAGTATCGCTTTGCAGGTGCATAAGAGAGTGATTAGTGACACTAGTAACAAATAAAAGGGCTACCCTCGCGGGCAGCCCTTTTGAAAATGATGATATGAGAAATGCTAATTATTTGTAAAGGTAGAACCAGTAATCGCTATTGGTGGTACTGGTAAATTTGTAATAATCACCTCCGTCCTCTACTGTATAAGGTCCATTATTAGCAATAGCTCTATAGAGTATGGTAACAAGCCAAGAGTAGAACTGTATTTGGTTTCGGTATTCGCCTGTTCTGAGGGTTTTGTGATCAGATGGGTCTTTGAGGATAAAGCGCACTTGGTCAGGGTGATCTCCTACCCCTACCATATCCACTTCATAGTAAGTCCATACACCACCTTCGTATCCCTCTACATAAGAGATAAACTTAGTGAATCCTGTAACTGATTCGTTGTCATTCCCTTTGATTGTGGAAAGTCTAAGGTCTGTAAAGCCATTTCTTTTGAGGTCATACCAAGCATAGGCCCACTTAATCCACGAATCGGTTGTATTGTAGCTGGTCATAAACTTATCGGAAACAAAACCTTCGTCAAACCACACTTTCATAGGGTTTTCTGTTAGCTGGAGAGGAGCTGCTTGGAGAGTAATGGTAAGGGTATTATCAGGTGT
The DNA here is from genome assembly GCF_000293175.1 of Capnocytophaga sp. CM59. Classification (NCBI taxonomy): domain Bacteria; kingdom Pseudomonadati; phylum Bacteroidota; class Flavobacteriia; order Flavobacteriales; family Flavobacteriaceae; genus Capnocytophaga; species Capnocytophaga sp. CM59. The sequence goes on along the minus strand of NZ_ALNN01000009.1, from coordinate 6,877 downwards.
GGTAAGGGCTGTTTTTGCCTCATTGATATAGAGTTCGTCCAAAGTAACCCCATTTACAGTAACAGGTTCGTAGAACTTAAGCCCCTTATCGGTTACCACAAAGGCCTGTTGCACATCCTGCCCATCATAACTAAAAGCTATTTGGCGATAGCTGGGGAAGAGAGTCATGGTAACTGTCTTGCCACCGATTTGCGCAGCGTTAAGACCTTTGTCTTTAAGAACTTCCGTATTAGCACGTACCTTATTGAGGTATTCCTCACGGTTTCCTGTGAACTTGGTAAGGGTCATTTTGGTAGTGGAAGAACGTCCTACAATAGCATAACCATTACTTACAGGTTCCAAAATCTCTAACTCAATATCCCCACCACGAGCGTTAGGAAACTGACCAGAGGTACGGCGGAAGTGATGCAATACATCGTTATATGTATCAAAACTAAGAGTGATTGCCTCGGTATTCTGATAAGAGAAGTAAGTGGTATATTCATCATTATTAGGCATGAACTCTGCTGAAGCACTTACCTTACCATCCTTGAATTTCAAGAAGATGTTATACCCCCCTACACTATGATCCATTCTTGGTAGCCCTAAGAAACGTCGGCTTACCTGAGGGAAATAAGAGAGTTGCCAATAAGTATCCTCTTCAAGGGTGTTCTTATAAGTCTCTAGGACATTGGCCATACGGCCTGCTGGTTTCTGGTCGAAATTATCATCTTCCTTGTAGCTACAAGAGGCTACCAAAGAAAGTGTCACGAGTAATATGATATATCTTTTCATAGCAAATTTTAATTATTAGGTAACACAGAGAAATCTTTTCTTGGTACAGGATTTCCTTCAAAGTCTCGACCCACTACATAAGGGTATCGGCTACGGATTTCAGCACGTAGTTCATCAAGATTGATATTCCATTCTTCCAAGAGATATTTCTTCATAATGGCCATTTTCTGTTCTATTTTTTGCTTACCTGTATAGGTTTCAGTAGGGCGTATTTTTACATCCGCTATTTTAAGCTGTTCTTCCCATACATTGGAAGACTCATAGGTGTTTTGGCCATCGTTTAGGCTTCCGTAGTTCCAGAACTTATTCTTCCAAGCGGTGTAAAGCGCATCATCAAAGCCATCTCCGTCGGTATCCAGAGAACTATCTGTAGTAGCACAACCACAATCCTGTGTTGCATTGTGATATACGATATAGCGAGCCAACATCTCTACGAAGTCCTCATCGCTATTAAAGCTAGAGTATGCAGTCATAAAGCCGGCAGGCAAATAGTTTCTTGAGGATAGGTTCCAAGCTGTTACCCAGTTATCTCGCTTGTAGTCAGAAGCGGAGATCTTCTCATAATCAGTAGGATAGAGTTTGGCTTGGTGCCAAGTGTGTGCATTCTCATGATAGAGTGTAGCCAAGATGTTGTCGTTAAGCCAATAGATATTGTTAGGGTCCATATTATTAATCTCCAACAAGTGAATCTTCACCCCAGCAGCGGCAAAACCTACCAGCTTCGCTCCAGTGGAGTTGAAAGCAGGTTCACCTATCAATATAATGGTATTGAAGGAGTGTTCTTTGAGGAACTGCTTGGAGGTTATCTTGATATAAGGCTCTACAAAGAGATAATTAAATACATTGACAAACTCTATCGCTTTTTCGTAGCGCGTAGGAGCCATCGTATAAGACCTATAGATTTCCCTTTCAAGGAAGCGGTATAATATATTTATACTATAAGGCTGAGAAAAGTGCTTTTCTATATACTTATCCAATGGATTCTGAGGGTTAATCACCTTTCCATTGACACCTCCATCGTCGGCAGTTGTAGCACTTTCGGAGGTATTGATTTTATCATCATTGGAACAGCCCATAAGGAAGGCTGCTGCCAAAAACATATATATTATTTTTTTCATAAGATACTATTTTTATTATCTTGGATTAGGGGTCATTCCTGCTTGTAGTACCATGGTAGGCAACTGAAGCGTACGTCTTGGGTCATCAGGAGGAAGTACCGCTTTGACAGAGAACTGGTTACGGTTATTTTCGTCGGTCTTGTAGCGTACTACCTCTATATTGTAGCGGCGTATATCCTGCCAACGCAAGCCATCACCAAGAGTAAGAACGCGGCGGCACTCAAGCAAATAGTGCAAGAGGGGTTCCTGTATGCCATCAGCCTCTATAGTGAAGGAAGGATTTAAGTGCTTCTTCTGAGTAGCTCCATCGTCGGTAGCTTGGGAGTAGTTTATACCATTGTAGAAAGCCACAATCTCGTCCTGAGTTACTTGGTTCTTGTTGGTATAACCTGCTACTTCTTTCACTTGGATAAACTTAGATGTCCATAGGTTCAAGTCATTAACAGCGCTTTCGTACTGCTTGAGGTGTATCTTAGCTTCGGCACGTACCAAAAGGGTTTCGTCGGTAGTGAAAGGAATCATGATACTTCTGGAATAATCACCTGAGAAAGCAGGCCATTTGTCAAAGAAAATAGTATTGGCATCGTTACTTTCTGTCTTAATAGGCATAAACCAATAGCGCTCATTGATAATAGCCTTTCCTTGTGTATCCCATAGGTTAGGAGCTGCCAAAGTTTCCTGGTTAGAAATACGGCTATTGTGGGTGTAACGGCGGGAATAGTCTTCAGAGAAATAGTTAGTAATGCTCGAATACACTGGCAATACTAAGAGGTTCGCCTGTATATCATCACGGGTATAGTAAAGCGCTCTGTTTCCTTGTTTGGTACTTCCTACTTTGCTCACATCACGGAAGTCTCGCCAGTTTCTTAGCAAGTTCTTAGTGGTTCTATCGTTGGTAGTAAGCACTTCATTGGCTGCATCCAAGGCTTTTTGCCACTGTTGGTAATAGAGGTAAAAGCGTGCTGCAAAGGCATAAGCTGCTCTTTTATTGAAGTGATACTTAGGCATATCATAGTAGCTATCATTGATAAGGGGCAATCCCTCTTGCAAGTCGGCATCTATCTGCTGGTAGATTTTAGCCACTGAAGTACGTTCGTACTTTTTGTTCAATTCAGTCTCAGGGGCGAGCATATAAGGAATCCCAGGATCAGAGGCACTGGTAGAAGGATTATAAGGCTTCCCAAAGAGGTTCACTAGTTCAAAATGCCCGTAAGCACGAGCTACCAAGGCCTCACCACGAGCAGGTTGTAGCTCAGCGGTATTACCCAATTTGTCAATGGCCTCTAGGGCTGTATTGGCATGGTTAATAGCATCATAGTGATATTGCCATACGTACTTTAATCCCTCATAATCAGAGTATTCGTTGATGGGTTCCCAGTTGGCTATTTCTACGGCCAATGGGGGGTCAAACTTCACGAGATCTCCTCCATCACCTATATTATCGGAAGAAAATTCGTTCAAGACGCTGGCACTTACCTGAGGATAGGCATTGACCAAGAGTTTCTTTACCTTTTCAGGAGAGTCCACACGTACTTGGTTATCAGGTAGTTCGTCCAATAGTTTGTTACAGCTTGTAAGTGCTAAAAAGGCAGCTGAAAATATATAATATAATCTTTTCATATCGTCTTAGTATTAAAGTCCTACACGTAAAGTAAAGATAATTCGCTTAGGCGAAATAGGGGTATAGCCATTGGCAAGGTAGTCAGGATCGTCTCCGTTGAGCTTCTTGTCGGCATAGAGTAGTGCCACATTGGTAGCCTGTAACTTCATGCTGAGCAGGCGGATACGTGTATCCCTCAAGAAATCTTTGTCAAAGGTATAACCTATAGAAATCTCTTTTAGGCGGATATTATCACCCTTAGCTATACGCACATCGGAATAGTCATAAGTGAGATAAGTACGTCTGATTTGATCCCAGCTGTATGTCTTTTCATACATATAGGTAGTATAGAGGCGAGGAATATTGGTCTTGTTCTCATCGCCAGGTACAAGCCAACGATTGTTGAGTTCTCGAGGAGCATTGGCATAGTCGTTATATACATTGTTCAAATGTCTTAGACGTACGACATTTCCGTAAGAATAGGTAAATACCACCCCGAAAGAAATTCCTTTGTAGTTGATTGTATTGCTAAAGCTACCACGGTCAGTAGGAATGAGGGTACCTGAGTATTTCAAGAAATCCACATTTCGGTTATCAAAACGAATACCACTCATGGTTACATCCCCGTTTTGATCACGGAAAGTAGGCAATCCGTTGCTAGCAAGTCCGTTGAAAGGAACAGAGAATAGAGATTTTAGTGGATAGCCCTCTTTGGCAAAACCACCAGCCGATGTAGCATCGGAGGAGTTATAACCCACCATATCAGAAATATTAGGACTGGTAAGGAGCTTGGTTATTTCGTTCTTAGCACGAGAGTAGATAAAAGAGGTACGCCAAGAGAAATCGTCGGTCTTGATATTGGTAGTTTCCAAACCTATTTCCAAACCATGGGTACGCATTTCGGCCATATTACCTTTCTTAACTATGGTACCACCTACCCCTTGGGTTACGATGTCCCCGATCAGGTCATAGCTGCGACGATTGAACCATTCGGCTGAGATGTTGATACGGTCATTGAATAAGCCAAACTGAGTACCTATGTTAAGCTCTTGGTTTTTCTCATAGGTAAGGTCGTGGTTTGCAGAATAAGAGATGTTAAGCCCCAACTCTTGTTGCTTGGAGTTCTTCCAAGGCAGGTTTGGATAGATCTGGGAGAGAGAGTTGCTCACTGATGGTGCTACTGCTGTAATCCCTATAGAACTATAGATATTTAGGTGAGAAAGTGGTTTTAGGTACTTGAAGAAGCTTTCCTGAGTAACGTCCCAAGTAAGACCTGTGTTCCAGGTAGGCATCCAGCGGATATAGCGAGATTCCCCGAACTGGTTAGAGGCATCATAACGCAAAGTACCAGTAAAAGTGTAACGACCATTGAAAGTATAAGAAGCATTACCGAAGAAAGCCTGATAGTTACCTACCGTATTATTAATGGTATAATACTTATTGTCATCCTCTTCCTGACGTTTCTTAAATATCATATAGTTATAAGAACTATAGTAGCCTAAGTTATAGAGTATTCCGAAGTTTCTATTGACATCGTTGGTATATTTGGCATTATCCATATCAAAACCACCGAATAGGGACAAGGCATGCAATCCGTCCTTGAAAGAGTCATTATAGCTAATGGTAGCGCGGAAGCTGTTGGCATTGGTCGTATTTTCAGTCTTTCTACGGATCCCTCCTTCAGGAAGTACAGAGAGTGGTAGGGCGAAGGGGTCGTTAGGGTCTTTGTACAAGTTGGAATTATAGTTCCTTATCACAGAGTTAGGCATATATCGGTAAGAGAGTGCCTCGTTGGAGTTCTCTGTTTTTTCCTGATTATAGATAGCTGATTGGTAACGAATAGCCCCCATAATGGCTGCTTCTACCTTAGGGGTAATCTTATAAGTAAGTTGTGCCTGTAGTCGTAGGTTTGCTATATCGGTATCCATATAAGCATTGTCTATCTCATTGAAGATATTATAAGGAGAATAGTTACGTGTATAGTAGGCCTTAGGGTCTAAAGTACGGGAGCTATAAAGGGCATACTTATAGAGCGAACCTGTGGAAGAGATATAAGGAGAGGTCTCATCGCGATAGGAAAGGTCGGTGATGACATTAAGGATAAATTTGGAAGAAAGGTTGTAGTTGGCATTGAGGTTTCCTGAGTATTGTGCCAACTTACTACCCTTAGTCCATCCTGGGTCTGCCAGTACATTGATAGAGGCATAATAGGTAGATTTTTCATTCCCTGAAGAGAAAGAGAGCGTATGGTTCTGCATCACAGAGGTTTGGAAAAGTTGCTTGAACCAGTTGGTATTTCGTCTTTCAGCTTCTTGTAGATAAGCCAAGCGACCAGCAGAAGTATTGGGCACTATGGCATTTCCGTCAGGGCCGATTGTTTTGTGTAGTTCGTACATTTTACCAATGATTCCCTTGGTCTGTAGGCCGGACATGCTTTCTGTCTTGAAGTGTCCACCACGTATAAGCTCTTGTATAACCGACATATGGTCTTGGGAGTTCATGATATTGTACTCATTATAAGTAGGAATAAGTCGGTAAGTAGATTCGTTGGTATAGGTAATGCTGCTGGAGCCTGCGGTACCTTTTTTGGTCACCACTTCCACTACCCCCGCGATGGCACGAGGCCCATAAGTTGCAGTAGCAGAGGCATCATTGATCACACGGAAGCTCTCAATACTCTCTGCGGTAAGTCCCGGAATAGCGGAGGCAATGAGCAACTTAGCATCATCCGATACCAGATCCTCAGGCTTGAGGTCTATATCGTCCTGAAGTGGTACGCCATTGAGCACCCATAGAGGCTTTGCTTCTTTGGAGATAGAAGTTTGCCCTCGTGAGTTGGTATTCATAGGCGCTTTTGATTCACCTTTTGTGGCGGCTACCTCACCTTCTTTAAGCAAAGTAACATCCACAACGAGGGAAGTTGGGGTCAGCTCCTGCGGCTGCATGCCTTTGAGCGCGAAGACTAAGGTTTGCCCCTTAGTGATTTCGAGGGTATACTTCCCATCGAAATCGGTGTACGTACTTTGAGAGGTGTCTTTCACACTGACCTGTACGCCAGCCAGTGGCTTGGATTGGGAATCTTTTACCAATCCAGAAATTTTCATCTCCTCTTGAGCTAAGGAGACATGCCATACTCCAAAGAGGAGTAAGAACATGCACAGCAATCTGAATTTGACTGTATTCATCTTTATATACTTAAAATAGATTTTTTCCATCAAAAGTTTTCCTTATCACCCGCAAGACATATCTTGAGAATATTATCCTACTGCGAGCTTTTATAAATACCTAATTTTAGAAAAAGGTTCGCAAATTTACGAATTTTAAATGATATATCCTACAATAATTTGTTATAGTCAATCATATTTAGAATGCGAATAAAATACGA
>NZ_ALNN01000008.1:0-55105 GCF_000293175.1 Capnocytophaga sp. CM59 | reverse complement strand
CAGTATGACAGAGAAGGATCATTGTTATGAAAATGCTTGTGCAGAGCGTGTAAATGGGATATTGAAAGCTGAATTTCTCTTAGATAGGACATTTAATGACGAACAATTAGCTGAAAGAGCTGTTCGTTCGGCTATAGAGACTTATAACCAAGAGCGCCTACACTGGTCATTAGAGTTGAAGACACCAGATAGTATTTTCTTTAATCAAGTAGCATAAACATAGATATTATAGGCTATTAAAGATAAAAGCCATGCTTATATATGATTACAGAACTAAAGTTATTCCTGAAGTTACATAAAGTGTGACTTGATAAAAATGATGTTAAACAAATAACTAAAAGTGTCAACTAATTTTAGGACATGACATAGTTGTTAGTCACTTGTCACTTGTCATTAGTCACTATTATAGGGTTATTATTATGAAAATAATTATTTTCTCAGCTCCTTCGGGTACAGGTAAGTCCAGTGTAATCAGGGAATTACTCAAGCAAACAGACCTGAATTTGGCTTTTTCTATCTCCACTACCTCACGTGCCCCCAGAGGCAGTGAGCGCGATGGGGTGGAGTATTATTTCGTTACAGCAGAAAGATTCCAAGAAAAAATAAAGCAACAAGCCTTTATAGAATGGCAAGAGGTATATGCTGGAAACTACTATGGCACTTATGCCAGCGAGATAGAACGACTCTCGGCCATGGGTAAGAACATTGTCTTTGATTTGGACGTCTTCGGGGGGATTAACCTCAAGAAACACTTTGGGGATAAGGCGCTTGCTATCTTCCTACAACCGCCCTCCTTGGAAGAGCTTAAAAAGCGTTTAGAACATAGAAAAACCGATACGCCTGAGAAGATTGCCATGCGTATAGATAAGGCTGCTTATGAGATAGAACAGGCCGCTTATTTTGATAAGATTGTTGTCAATGACAATTTGCAAGTGTGCGTAGAGGAAGTAGCACAACTGATTCGTACTTTCTTAAATCATTGATAAAAAGGTATATATGCAACCCAAGAATATAGGTCTTTATTTTGGTTCCTTTAATCCTATTCATATAGGTCACCTGATCTTGGCCAATTATTTGGCCGAGCATAGCGATTTAGATGAAATATGGCTGGTGGTTACCCCTCAGAATCCTTTTAAGGACAAAAAATCCTTGCTGGATAATGCTTCACGCTTGGAGATGGTGGCACTTTCGCTTAAGGAGTATGATAAGCTCAAGCCTTGTGATATAGAATTTCATTTGCCACAGCCCAATTATACGATTGATACACTTATTCATTTGGAAGAGAAGTATCCACAACATAGTTTTTCGCTCATTATGGGGGAGGACAACCTAAAATCCTTTCACAAATGGAAGAACTATGAGGTGATACTCAGTCGTTACCTCATCTATGTATATCCTCGCTTGAGCGAAGGGAATGTGCCTGACGCTTTACAGGGGCATGAACATATAGTATATATAAAAACCCCAATTATAGAGCTATCGGCTACCGCTATACGAGAGGATATAGCACAGGGCAAAGATGTAAGACCTATGCTCCCCCCTCAGATATGGTCCTATATAGATAAATGGGGTTTTTATAAATAATCACTACTTTATCAAGTCATCTATATTCAAAGTAGCACCAATCTCTAACAGATGCAATCGCTTATGAGCATCACTGAATTTGCGTTTGGAGGCTTCTTTGTCAATTTTTATCACCTCAAAGGTATCATAGTGAACACCTAATACATTATCGGTTTCTACAAATTTGGCAGCAGTAAGAGCATCTCTCACGCCCATAGTATAGTTATTGCCTATAGGGAAGATGCCCAAATCCACTTTGTACTGATGGGGGATAATCTTCATATCCATAGTAAGGGCAGTATCACCAGATACATAGATAGTTTTATCATTGTAATTGATCAAAAAGCCAGCTGGATTGCCTCCATAACTACCATCGGGGAAGGAAGAGGAGTGTACGGCCTTGATCATCTTGATCTTCACCTTTCCGTCCAAGAAACGATGGGAACCTCCTATATTCATATCATGTCCGTCAATTTCCAAAGCACGATAGTGGGCAAGTATTTCAGGGTTGGTAATCAGAGAGGCGCCTGTACGTTTGGCAATGGCTTCTGCATCAAGGATATGGTCGCCATGGGCGTGGGTTAGTAGGATATAAGTAGCCTCTATATTATTGATATTGATATGCTGAGCAAGCGGATTGGCACTGATAAATGGATCCACAAGAAAGTGTGCTCCTTCTATCTCAATATTGACACAGGCGTGTCCTAAATAAGTAACTTTCATATTTTTAGTAATTTAGTGTTTTCTTCTATATAAAATATTCTATACAATCCTCTTTGCTTGCTCCACTTTCATAGGAGAGGACAACAAAGCGGAAGTCAAAAGGACTGAGGTGTGTAACTAAGGTATCTATGAACTTTCCTTGACTCTCAATCATATACTCACTGAAGTTGTCCACACGCTCCTGTAAGGATTCTTTTGGGAAAAGGCTCACCCGTAGGTCAATCACTCTATCAAGGGTTTCTCGGTATTTCTTTTTCTGCGCCTTGAGCAAGCGCTTTTCTAAGTTGGTCAATCCTTTGAGTTGCTTGGCTTCTTGGGCTTTGACGGCGCCAAGGAAGGATTTGTCGGTATGGGCAGCTATCTGGTACAGATGGGCAAAATGCTCCTCAAGGCTCTGTCGCTGTGGAGTGAAATCAATAGGGTATTCGGAGAGTCTTTGAGTAATTTTGTTCTCTAAGACATTGTTTTTTAAGAAAATATCATAATGGGTAAGTCCCAGCTTGTGCAGTTTCTTCTCTTGGGTCTCACTGATGAGCAGCACTGAGTTGCGCAGCATGAGCATAGGGAAAGGCACCTTGTGAAGGGCAAACATATCCTTGAGTTCCAGCCAGTAAGCGATTTCCCCTCCGCCCCCTACATAGGCCAAGTTAGGCAGAATTACCTCTTGATAGAGGGGGCGTAGGATCACATTGGGCGAGAAGTATTCGGGGAAACACTCTAAGTGTCGTAGGATTTCCTCCTCTGTGAATCGGATAGAGGTATTAAGCACTGCATAGCCCTCGGAATCCCTTACGATGCGCTCCCGTATACCGTCCTTGACATAGAAGATATTAATCTCACGTGGGTGTACCTGTTCAGGGTAATTCTTATTGACACTCTTGATATAAGCAAGGGTCTTTTCCACTTCCTTGTGGGCATCGTTCTGTAAAAGCTCTTGCCTGAAGTGAGGAACGAATAATTCCTTGAGGCACTTATCATTGGCATCAATAATTACCAAGCCATAGGAGGTAAAGAGTTCATTGACTAAGTATCGGGTAGCGCTCGATAGGGTAGGGTGTTGCTCATAGGCTCTTTCAAAGAGGGAGGCCAAGTATTGCCCTTGGTGGCTCTTGCCTAAGAGGACTCTGAGAATCTTAGTGATGCGCTCCAGCCCATCGGTGGAGAAATCGCCTACCATACCCCCCTGTTCTGAGTGCCAAGAGAGCTTTTGCCCACGAAAACTAAAGTGGTTAATCTCTTCAAAATCATGATCTTCTGTTGCCATCCAGTAGATAGGGACAAAGTTGTATTGTGGGTACAACTTTTTGAGCTGCTCACAGCTTACAATAGTGGTAACAATTTTGTAGATGAAATATAGAGGGCCTGTAAAGAGGCTCAACTGGTGGCCAGTGGTAACCGTAAAGGTGTTTTCCTGACGTATAGCCTCTATATTATGATAGGTTTTCTTAGAAATAGATAGGTTTTTGTATTGTTTTTCTAATGCTTCGGCTAGGGTATTCCTATTTTCAGCCGAGTAGTGGGCTTGTTTTTCCTTTATCTGGGCTGGAAAATTGGTAGTCAAGGGAAAACGATGGTATAGACAGCGCAATTCTGCCTTCTGAGCGAGATAATCGGTGATAAACTCAGAAAAATACCCTGTTTCTTTAAAAGGAATATAGTCAATCATAAAATTATTTGAAATTATTAATCAGTCTCCTTATACAAAAGTTCAAAACAAAAAGGCAATAAGTCTTTTATGGAGCCTATTTCCAAGATGTTTCCTTGGGTGCTGGCGCAAAGTACCACAATGGGGCTGCCTTGGGTACACTCGTATTCCAAGAGCGCCTGTCTACAGTTACCACAAGGAGTGGTGATTTCCCCTTGGGGCGTCTTGGCATCATCTCCACAGATGGCTATCTTGAGAATTTTCTCCTGTGGATAGTTGGCCTTGGCATAAAAAAGCGCAGTGCGTTCGGCACATAAGCCAGAGGGATAGGCAGCATTCTCCTGATTGTTTCCTGTGATAACCACTCCATTGCTTAGCAGCAGCGCCGCCCCTACCCAAAAGGACGAATAAGGGGCATAGGCTTGCTCTCTACTTTTCATAGCGCTGAGAACGAGTGCTTTATCCTGCTCATTGAGTTCGCTCAGTTTGAGAGTTTTGTATTTGAATTGGTAGAGATGTTCGTTCATAAGCAGCCTATTAAGAGAGCAAAGGTAGAAAAAAAATAAGTAAAATCCTACGAAAAAGTGAAATTCTTTTTTCTTTATCAGAATTAAAAAAAAGCTAAATAAATTTAGTAAAACGAAAGTTTTTTGTACATTTGTTGCCGATTTAATAGTTGTATTATGGAATTTTTTAGTTCAATGGATACTTACTTACAAGGATTTTGGTTTATAGCGATTCCTGTATCTATTATTTTTGTTATTCAAACAGTGATGACCTTTGTAGGAGCGAATGCTTCCGATGGCTTAGCGGCTGACTTTGACGGAGATTTTTCGGGTGAGGATGCTCCTTTCCAGCTCTTTTCCTTGCGCAACCTGGTGAATTTCCTATTGGGATTCAGCTGGACAGGCATTTCTTTTTATGAGTTGATAGCCAATAAGATTACCTTGATTATCTTTGCGGTTCTTGTAGGTTGCTTGTTTGTATATATCTTTTTCATTACAGTACAAGCCCTAATGAAGTTGGCCGAGGATAACTCCTTCAAGATAGAGGAGACCCTGGGCAAGACAGCACAGGTATATATTCCTATTCCTGAGTACTTATCAGGGACAGGGAAAGTAACCCTAAGTGTAAGAGGTTCTCTTCGTGAGCTGGATGCCATGACCGAAGAGGAAAAAATCCCCTCCAATACTATAGTAAGAATCGTAAAAGTACAAGACCAAGTACTCTTTGTCAAGAGGGCACAGTAGTTAGTGGTCAGACGTCAGTGGTCAGTGGTCAGACGTCAGTGGTCAGTATTTGAATTAACAATTAATAATTAATAGAATGGATTTTTCATCACCCATTAGTTTGATTGCTGTATTTGCAGTCGTATTGTTTGTAACCATCATGTCGCTTACGGCGCGTTACAAGCGTTGTCCTTCGGACAAGATATTAGTTATTTACGGGCGTACAGGAGGTTCTTCTGCACGCTGTATCCATGGGGGCGGCGCCTTCGTGTGGCCTGTGATTCAGGACTTTGCTTACTTGGATTTGCGTCCGCTTTCCATTGAGGCCAACCTCTACAATGCACTGAGCCGCCAGAATATCCGTGTGGATGTGCCTTGTCGCTTTACCATAGCCATCTCCACTGAACCGGAGAATATGAATGCGGCCGCCGAGCGCCTCTTGGGGCTCTCTCCAGAGCAAATCCAAGAGCTTGCCAAGGATATTCTTTTCGGTCAACTTCGTTTGGTGATTGCTACCATGACTATCGAGGAGATTAACTCCGACCGAGATAAGTTCCTTGATAATATCTCCAAGAATGTGGATAGTGAACTCAAGAAAATCGGTCTGAAACTCATCAACGTCAATGTAACGGATATCAAGGACGAATCAGGCTATATAGAAGCCCTCGGTAAGGAGGCCGCTGCTAAGGCTATCAACGAAGCCAAGATTAGTGTAGCCGAACAAGAAAAGATAGGGGAGACTGGTAAAGCCCTCGCCGATAGAGAACGTGACACGCAAATCGCTGAAACACAGCGCGATCGTGATGTGAAAATTGCGATTACTCAAAAGAATAAGGAAATCAGTATCGCCCAAGCTAAAAAGGACGAGACCGTGGGTATTGCCGAGGCTAAGAAGGACGAGTCTATCGGGAAAGCCGAAGCTGACCGTGATAGCCGTATCAAGATCTCCGAAGCCAATGCCTCCGCTATCAAGGGAGAGAATGAGGCTAAGATAGAGATTGCCAACTCTGATGCCCTTCGTAGGGAAAAAGAAGCCGAATCCTTGCGTATAGCGATTTCAGCTGAGAAGGTACAACAGGCCAAAGCCTTGGAAGAAGCCTACTCTGCTGAGGAAAAAGCCGAATCGGCTCGTGCTGAAAGGGAGCGTGCTACCCAACAGGCCAACATCATAGTCCCTGCCGAAATAGCCAAACAACGTGTCATCATAGAAGCCCAAGCCGAAGCAGACCGCTTGCGTGAGAATGCCAAAGGGGAGGCCGACGCCATCTATGCGAAAATGGAAGCCGAAGCTAAGGGTCTCTTTGAAATCCTTACCAAGCAAGCACAAGGGTACAAAGATGTGGTCAGCGCCGCAGGAGGCGATCCTACCAAAGCGTTCCAATTGCTCCTTATAGAAAAACTTCCTGAACTGGTGAAAACACAAGTGGAAGCGGTTAAGAACATCAAGATTGATAAGATTACCGTATGGGATTCAGGTCAAGGCGAAAATGGTAATACCTCTACAGCGAACTTTGTCTCTGGTATGATGAAGACCGTACCCCCGCTCAACGACCTCTTTAATATGGCAGGGCTTAATCTGCCTACTTATTTGACGAAAGCAAATGAAGCCCCTCAAGAGGAAGTGAAAAGTGAAGAGTGAAAAGTGAAGAGTGAAAAGTGAAGAGTGAAGAGTGAAAAACGTTTTTCACTCTTCACTTTTCTCTCTTTTTACTTAAATTCAAAACTTCCCACTTCTATTACGTCCTTTTCATTCGTTACTCTTACGGTAGTTTCTTGTTTTTGCTCCTTATCGGTACCGAAATGCGTATAGAAGGTAATACGGAGGGTTACAGGCATGAGTTGCTTTTGCGAATGTGAGCCATAGTAATTCACCGCTATCTTGTAAGTACCCTTGGGGGCTTTTTTGAGCATAAACTCCTCTGGGCCATAGCCTAGGGTGACATCTTTGGAGATTTTTCCACCAAGATAAGTAAGCCTATTTTGGAAAAAGCACATCTCATTGGTAGGGTCGGTTACCCATAAGTCCATGTCACAATTATCGGTATCCCAAGAGAGTACTACTCGTATATCCACCGGTTCTTCTTTGCGCAAATGCTTGTCTATAAAGTCAGTTTTGATCTCCTTATGGCGTGCGATAAGGCTATTGATACCGTTCATGGTTATCAATTGCAGGTCTCCAAGGCGTGTATCTCGCACGTCCAGCACGATTTTATAGAGTGTTTCTACCGCTTCTTGGTACTGCTTATCTTCAGCTAAGGCCCATCCCAAATCATGATAGGATTGCGGTTCTTCCTTACGGATAGCCATTACCTTTCTAAATACCGCTATAGCATCCTTGTAAGCCTTGTAACTGCTGAGCTTGTAGCCCAGTATACGGAGTAGCTGTGCATTCTCTAAGCTCAGTTCGGCCAAGTTGGACACTACCAAAATAGCCTGCTGTGTATCTCCTTTTTTGAAGAAGTAATCCGCTACATCCACATAGAAAGAAGGCGTTTGTCCGTATTCCTTTTTGAGTTGGTAATAAGTCTCTATCGCTTTGTCAGGCTCGGCATATTCCATGACCTTAAGGTAAGGTGTATCAGGGTTGTAAGCATTGAGTACTATAGAAGCCTTAGGTGGCCTATAGCCAGTAGGCTTTACATTATCCTCATCAATGGGTAAGATTTCATATCCGGCAGTATTGAACGCTTCTTCCTCCTCGTCCTCATCTACCTCACTGAGGGATACCTCGGAGGTGATATCATCTTCACTGATGGGTGCATTATCGTCATATTGGGCTGTTTCTAAGGGGACATCTGCAGGTGGGGGCGGGGGAGAAGTCTGAACATCTTTATCTTTCTTAGCTTTCTTTTGTTGTTCCTTGGTAGGATAGGAGGTCTGCCACCACGACGTTTGTTTTTTGGATTGGGCGATGATAAGTTTTAACACCTCTTTCGGCTTTCTTTTTCTATTTGCCATTTCGGCGGCAAGTCTTTTATATTCCTTTTGAAGTTCCTTGGGAGGGGTAATCTGGTATTGTAGGTAATCCCCAGCGTTCTCCAGTACGATGAGGGAATTGCCTTCGGTGACGATCCCATATTGGCGACCTATAGCATCGATAGCCTTGCTTTCAGCTCCTTCTTTTCGGAGCTGAGCAATCTTTTTTTCTGCCCATATGCGGCGCAAGAGGGCGAATTCCTCACTGCTGGCAGCTGTGTTTTTAGTAAAAGTAAGCTCTTTTTCCACGATAACCTTACCAGCATAGCCTAAAGACACCACTACAGTCGCTTCATCACTCTCCAAATGTCCTGAAAAGGTAAAGTTTTCCCCCACCAAAGCCCCTTTCTGAGGATATAAGTCGGTTACCTTTCCACTCTTTACCTTATAACCTAAGAGTTGGAAGGATTGGTAGCGCAAGGCCTTGAGTGCTTCAGGGAGCGTTTGGGTGGTAAGGTTACAGAATCCCCCACCTGTAGCTCCAGCCAAGTATTGGAGTTTGTCCCAATTGGTCACCAGTTGAGAGCTGACAACATGAACAGGGGCACGAAGCTCACCTATGAGTTTGTTCAGCTCAAAGGACTGTTCCCTGAAGTTGAACACCCCATCGGAGAAGAGCAAGTACTGGTCAGCACCTTGAGGGAAACGCATCGCCTGAGGATTGGTAGCTCCGTCATAGACCTGCTTTTGCAAGTGTGCACGTAGCTCCTGCCAATTACCATCTTTTACCTTGAAGGTGGCCACAGGAGAGGCATAGATATGAAAGGTGCTAAGGCTTACCTCTACATTTTTCACCTGCTTGAAATACGCATCCAAGAGGGCATACTCCTTGTCAAAGTCTCTTTTTTGGCTAGAAGAAGAGCCATCCCAGAGGATACCCAAGTGCTTAGGCATTTCTCTTTCCTTCAGCTCTTGTTTTTCTAAGGCTATATTCCCATAGAGATAGCTATCGGTTCCTTGGGTAGCAGTCAGCAGCTGAGGTTTGTCTATCTTAGGGAAGGTCAGCCCGATATTTTGGTCTAAGGTATAGTTGTCTTTCTTTACCTCACTGATATAGCTGTTGCGGCTTTGTTCGAAATTGAGTTGTAGTGTATTTTCTATATCCGCTTTGACTTGGCGAGCAACCACTTCGGTGCGCAGGCTAAAGTGCTTGAGCTTCACCCCGGAGGCGATGGGTAGAAAGTAAAAATCCTGTCCGTTCTTTTGGGAGAGTTCCTGCTCGAAGGCGATGAGGATTTTACGTGTTTTTCTACGCGGCATAGGATACACACGGGCACGGAAGTTGTTCCCCTGGGTCTTTTCGAGCAAACCGGGATCGATCTTTCGGCGGGTAATCTCCTCAAAGGCTTGTTGTCCCAAGGTCTTATCCACGACCACACCCTCGCGGAGCTTGCCGTCGATATCTAAGGCAAAGCGGGAGACCTCTTGGCCATTGGAGAGGGGAAACTCAAAGGCACCTTCCATCGCCCTATCGTTGGGGTTATAGAAAGTCATTTCCATGGTGGTTACAGCGGTTTGTCCCATGACCCATATATCCAAAGAGAGTTCTTGTAGCTGCATAGGATTGGCATCGCGCTCACCGACGATTTTCAATTGAGGTAGGGCGGTTTTTTGAGCCATAGCACCCCCAGCTATGGCTAAGAGTGCTATGAGAGTTATTAATGATTTCATAAATTAAAATTTAAAGCTCCCTACTTCTATTACGTCCTCTTCATTGGTAAGCCTTACAGTCGTTTCTTGTTTTTGCTCCTTATCGGTACCGAAATGCGTATAGAAGGTAATACGGAGTGTTACAGGCATGAGTTGCTTTTGAGAGAGAGTATCAAAGTAATCTGTCTCTATTTTGTAAGTGCCTTTGGGGGCTTTCTTGATCATAAACTCCTCTGGCCCATAGCCTTGGGTGACATCTTTAGAGATTTTTCCGCCAAGGTAGGTAAGTTTGTTATCAAAAAAACACTTCTCATCAGTGGGGTCAGTCACCCATAAGTCCATATCACAATTGTCGGTATCCCAAGAGAGTACCACACGTATATCCACAGGTTCTGACTTGAGCAGGCGCTTGTCCATAAAGTTTGTTTTGATTCCCTTATGGCGCGCCACGAGGCTATTGATATCATTCATGGTAACCAATTGTACATCACCAAAGCGCTCGTCCCAAGCGTTTTTTACCACTTTGTAAAGTGTTTCTACAGCTTCTTGGTACTGCTTATCTTCAGCTAAGGCCAAACCTAAATCACGATAGGACTGAGGTTCTTCCTCTCGGATAGCCACTACCTTTCGGAATACTTCTATGGCTTCCTTGTAAGCCTTGTAATTGCTGAGTTTGTAACCCAATACACGGAGCAACTGAGCGTCCTCCAAGTTCAGTTCGGCCAAGTTGGACACTACCAATACGGCCTGTGCAAGGTCTCCTTTCTTGAAGAAGTAATCCGCTACATCTACATAGAAAGAGGGTGTTTGTCCGTATTCCTTTTTGAGTTTGTAATAAGTCTCTATGGCTTTAGCAGGATCGGTGTATTCCATGACCTTGAGGTAAGGTGTATCAGGATCGTAAGCGTTCAGTACAATAGAGGCTTGGGGAGGATTGTACCCTAAGGATTCAGCAGCAGGTTCAGCCAGTTCCATTTCCATTTGTTGAGCACTATTGTCTGCAATTATATCATATCCAGCAGTACCCATATCAGCCATCTTAGCATTATCATCACTGGCATCATACCTAAGTATTTCAGCAGCATTGTTGTACTTGTACTCCGCTATTTCTTCTGCATGTACCATCATAGCAGGAGGGGGAGGAGGCGGTGTTCCGTATTCCTTATTTTTTTTAGTATTCTTTTTCTTGATAGGATAGGAAGTTTGCCACCACGAAGTTTGTTCTTTGGAAAGGGCAAGGACATCCTCTAAGGCTTCTTCTTTAGCTTCCTTTTTTTCTGCTTCTATCTCGGCAGAAAGTTTGTTATATTCCTGTTCGAGTTCCTTGGGAGGGGTAATCTGATAACGAACATAATCCTCAGCTGTCTCCAGAACGATTAGGGAGTTGCCCTCGGTTACGATACCATAACGACGACCTACCACATCAATGGCTTTGCTTTCAGCCCCCTCTCTTCTGAGTTGTGCAATCTTCTTTTCTGCCCATACGCGGCGCAAAAGAGCAAATTCCTCCTCGCTTGCAGCTGTGTTTTTACTAAAGGTAAGTTCTTTTTCTACGATGACCTTGTTTGGATAGCCTAAAGATACGACCAAAGTAGCATCTTCACTATTTAGATAACCTGAAAAAGTAAAATTTTCCCCTACTAAAGTACCTTTTTGAGGATATAAGTTCACTACATTTCCCTTTTTTACCTTATAATCCAATACTTGGAAGGCTTGATATTGCAATGCTTTTACCGCCTCAGAGACCTCTTGGGTATTGAGATTGATAAAACTACCTCCAGTAGCTCCTGACAAGTATTGTAGCTTGTCCATGTTGGCTACCGGTTGGGAGCTAACTACATTGACAGGGGCATGTAGCTGCCCAATAAGCCGAGTAAAGTCAAAATTCTTATCCCTAAAGTTAAAGATACCATCGGAGAAAAGGAAGTACTCATCACTTTCTTGAGGGAATAGCATCGCTTGAGGATCTGTTGCTCCGTCATAAATTAGTTTTTCTAAGTACTGTCGTAGTTCCTGCCAATTGCCGTTTTCCACTTTGAAGGGGATCGCAGCAGAGGAACGGATATGAAAGGTAGTAAGGGCTACCTTTACCTCTTTTATTTCCTTAAAATAAGCATCCAAAAGGGCAAATTCCTTGGCAAAGTCTCTTTTCTGGCTGGAAGAAGAGCAATCCCAAAGAATCCCTATGCGTTTGGGTTTCTCTTTTTTCTTTAGCGTTTGCTTTTCCAAGGCTATATTCCCATAGAGGTAGCTATCCGTTCCTTTGGTAGCCGTTAGCAATTGAGGTTTGTCTATTTTAGGGAAGGTCAGCCCTATATTTTTGTCCAAGGTATAGTTGTCTTTCTTGACCTCACTCATATAGCTGTTGCGGCTTTGTCCGAAATTGAGCTGTAGTGTATTTTCTATATCCGCTTTGACCATACGCGAAACCACTTCGGTACGTAGCTTAAAGTGCTTGAGCTTCACTCCAGAGGCGATGGGTAGGAAATAGAAATCTCGTCCGTCCTTTTGGGAGAGTTCTTGCTCGAAGGCGATGAGGATTCTACGTACTCCTTGGGCAGGCATAGGATATACACGAGCGCGAAAGTTGTTACCTTCGGTTTTTTCCAAAAGCCCAGGGTCTACATTGCGCCGTGCGATATCCTCAAAGGCTTGGCGCCCTAAAGCTTTATCCACGACTACCCCCTCGCGGAGCTTACCGTCGATATCTAAGGCAAAGCGAGAGACCTCTTGGCCATTGGATAGGGGAAACTCAAACTCGCCTTCCATCACCCTATCATTGGGGTTGTAGAAGGTCATTTCCATAGTGGTTACAGCCGTTTGTCCCATGACCAATATATCCATGGAGAGCTCTTGTAATTGCATGGGGTTGGCATTGTACTGACTCCTGACCTTCACTTCGGGCAGGACAGTTTTTTGAGCCATAGCACCTCCTACTGAGGCAAGGAGGGCTATGGAGGTTATTAAAGGTTTCATAAATCTATTGTTTATTTTGAACGAATGGTCATTATTTTAAGGACAAATTACAATTACCTTAAGTACAAATTGCTACTTGCCCCTACTAAAACTCAAAGCTTCCCACTTCTATGACTTCTCTTTGGTTAGAGAGGCGTACGGTAGTCTCTTGTTTTTTCTCCTGAGGGGTGCCATAGTGAGTAAAGAAAGTGATGCGAAGGCTTACGGGTAGCAGCTGCTTTTGGGAGCGATTACCGTAGTAATTTACCTCTATTTTGTAATTACCCTTAGGTGCTTTCTTGAGCATAAACTCCTCAGGGCCATAGCCGCCAGTTACATCTTGGCTTATGATACCGCCTAAGTAGGTCTGCCTGTGTCCATAATAGCATCTTTCTTCTTCGGGGTCGGTAACCCATAAGTCCATATCAGAGTTGTCGGTATCCCAAGTGAGCACTACACGAATATCCACAGGTTCCTTTTTGAGCAAACGCTTGTCAATAAAGGAAGTACGGAGGCCCTTTTGGGTATTTACAATGTTGTTGATCTCGTTCATAACGATTAGCTGTACATCTCTAAAGCGCTGATCCCAACGGCGTTCCACTACCTTGTAAAGGGTCTCTATCGCCTGCTGGTATTCCCCTGCTTGGGCCAAGGCCAATCCCAAATCACGATAAGATTGGGGTTCTTCCTCACGGATGGCTACCACCTCGCGGCTAATGGACACTGCCTCTGGGTAGGCCTTGTAAGCACTGAGTTTGTAAGCCAATACGCGGAGTAGTTGAGCATCCTCTAAGCTCAGTTCGGCCAAGTTGGACACCACCAATATAGCCTGCTCAGCATCTCCTTTTTTAAAGAAATAATCAGCCACATCTACATAGAAGGAGGGCGTTTGTCCATATTCCTTTTTGAGTTTGTAATAAGTCTCTACCGCTTTGGCAGGGTCGGCATATTCCATCACCTTTAGGTAGGGCGTATCAGGATTATACTCATTGAGGGCTATTTTGGAGGTATTGGCCAGCTCACCACTACGATCTTCCGCCTCGCTTTCCTCTTCATCATTAAGAACTTGCGCAGTTTCTTTAGCAGCTTTTTTGTTCTGTCGTCTTTCTTTCCTTGAGGAGCGACTATAGCCGCTTACCATTACTTCAGCCAACTCGGCCTCACTACTCTCTGAAATAGAGCCAATACCACGTATAGCGAGTGTGGAGCTGCTGACACTGGTACGCATATTTATACCAGCGGTACTCTCGTCGGAAGAGCGTTCTGCTGTATTCTTGACAGGTTTGGTACCTGAGATAGGAAAGGAGGTATTCCACCATTTGCTTTGTGCTTCGGAGAGTTTTACCACGTAGTCAAGGTGCTCTTTCTTTTCCTTATCCTTGTCTTGTTTTCCCTTATTGACAAGGTGTTCGTATTCCCTTTGGAGTTCCTTGGGAGGGGTAATCTGGTAACGCACATAATCCGCTATGGTCTCCAGAACGATCAGAGAATTACCCTCGGTTACGATCCCATATTGGCGACCTACGGCATCAATATCCTTAGCCAAAGCGCCTTCTCTTTGTAGCTGTGCAATCTTCTTTTCTGCCCATATACGACGCAAAAGGGCAAACTCTCCTGCACCTGCGGTATTATTTTTATTAAAAGTAAGCTCTTTTTCCACGATGACCTTGCCAGGGTAGCCCAAGGAGACCACTACGGTCGCCTCTTCGGAGCTTAGTTGGCCCGCAAAAGTGAAGTTTTCCCCTACCAAAGCCCCTTTCTGAGGATATATATTGGTTACATTTCCACTCTTTACTTTATAACCCAAGAGTTGGAAAGACTGGTAGCGCAAGGCCTTGAGCGCTTCAGGGAGTCCTTGGGTAGTAAGGTTGATCAGCGCTCCTCCAGTGGCTCCAGCCAAGTATTGGAGTTTGTCCCAGTTGGCTACCTGTAGAGAGCTAATCACACTCACGGGAGCTTGTAAGGACTTGACAAGTGATGGCAGATCAAATTCTTTAGCACCGAAATTGAAAATACCATCGGAAAAGAGTAAGTACTGGTCAGCACCTTTGGGGAATACCATAGCATTGCCGTCGGTTGCCCCATCATAAACTTGTTTTTCCAAATATTCCCGCAGCTCCTGCCAATTGCCGTCCTTCACCTCAAAGGCTACGGGCTTGGCAGCACGGATATGGAAAGTGGTGAGGGTTACTTTTGTATTCTTGATCTCCTTAAAATAAGCATCTAAGAGCGCATATTCCTTGGCAAAGTCTCTTTTTTCGTTAGAAAGAGAGTTGTCCCAAAGAATACCTATGCTTTTGGGTGCTTCTTTTTCCCTTAGAGACTGTTTTTCCAATGTCATATTTCCATAAAGGTAGCTTTCATTCCCGTTTGTGGCGGTAATGAGTTGCGGTTTGTCTATTTTAGGGAAGAGAAGCGCAATATTTTTGTCCAAAGTATAGTTGGTCTGCTCTACCTCACTGATATAGCTGTTGCGGCTTTGGGTAAAGTCCAGCTGTAGAGAGTTCTGGATATCCGCTTTGACAAAGCGAGAAACTACCTCGGTATGGATTTTGAACTTCTTGAGCTTAACGGCATTGGCAATGGGTAGGAAGTAAAAGTCCTGTCCGTTCTTTTGGGAGAGTTCCTGCTCGAAAGCGATGAGGATTCTACGCGTTCCCCTGCGAGGCATAGGATATACACGGGCGCGGAAGTTGTTACCTTCGGTTTTTTCGAGCAAACCAGGGTCTACTCCACGGCGTACGATGTCCTCAAAGGCTTTGCGCCCCAAGGCCTTATCCACTACAACTCCCTCGCGGAGCTTGCCGTCTATATCCAGAGCAAAGCGAGAGACTTGCTGCCCATCGGAGAGGGGAAACTCAAACTCACCCTCCATCACGCGGCTGTTGGGATTGTAGAAAGTCATCTCCATTGTGGTTACCGCTGTCTGTCCTACCACCAAGATATCCACCGAAAGGTCTTGTAGTTGCATGGGCTTGGCATTATCCTCTTGGCTTACCTTTACCTGAGGTAGGATGATTTTCTGTGCAGTAGCACTCCCTATAGAAAAAAGAAGTGCTATAAAAGATAGAAATTGTTTCATATGCTTTTAAGATAAAATAAATACTTTTATATTACAAAAAATATGCCAAAGAGTAAGTATAATCTTAAAAAAATATATATCTTTGCACACCAAAATAATTCCTATGTTAAAACATATATGTTTGCTTTCTGTAGTCATTCTTTTTGCTGCTTGCAGGGATAAAGGAAAGAATGGTGATTTGTTGGATGAGATGGCAGGTAGAGAGATCAACGAACCCTATGAGCCTATTTTCCTACAAGACACTGCGGTAGCTTCCTTGAAGAAGGTTACTATTAAGGACAACTACTATAAGCCTGCTATAGAGCGAGAAGTGGTGAACTTCTACAAAAAATATAATTATCAAACCCGCTGGCTGTACCAGAACAAGCCTTCACCGCTTTTTGCCTCTTATATCAAGACCCTTACGGAGCTTACCGATTATGGTTTTTTCCCACAGAACTATAGGCAACATGAGTTGGATTCCTTAGTAGGGCA
Source organism: Capnocytophaga sp. CM59 (assembly GCF_000293175.1). Classification (NCBI taxonomy): domain Bacteria; kingdom Pseudomonadati; phylum Bacteroidota; class Flavobacteriia; order Flavobacteriales; family Flavobacteriaceae; genus Capnocytophaga; species Capnocytophaga sp. CM59. The sequence continues at coordinate 38,808 of NZ_ALNN01000008.1, read as the reverse complement.
CCTCTACCAGCATAAGGATTCCTTGTTCTTAAAGCAGTTGGAGACGACCGACCGAGAGATTACGGCCTCCTTTCTGCTGCTTACCCGTCACCTTACTCAAGGGCGTATCCCTAAGGTAGGCGATGATGTCCGTGTATGGAAGCGCAACAAGCCTATATTTGACAATGTAGAGTTGCTCTTGAAGCTCAAGGATACTGATAACCTGTCCACTGTCATAGAAGCGCTACAGCCTCAACAAACTTTCTACAAAGCGATGGCACAGAAGTATAAGGAATTGCTTAAGGATACGACCTCCTATATGCCCTTTGCTATTGCTGATCTGAAGAGCTTTGCTGTGGGCTATAGTGATAGTACTGTGGTAGCCCTGCGTAACCAGTTGGGGCTTAGGGGTTACAAACCTGTGGCACTGGGTGCTCCTGCTGAGGTAGATTCACTGCTGATAGAGGCCGTTAAACAATTTCAGCGACAAGTAGGGCTTACAGCCGATGGAGTACCAGGGGCGCTGACAATGAGCTATTTGCAGATGACTCCAACGCAACAACGCGACTTGCTACTGCTTAATATGGAGCGCCTACGCTGGCAAAATAAGGACTTGGGGGAGGATTATATATTGATCAATATTCCTGAATACCGACTAAACCTCTACCATAAGGATTCGCTGAAGTTTACCACTAAGGTAGTAGTAGGCAGACCAGATACACCAACCCCTATTTTCTCCGATAGCCTTAAGTTTGTAGAGTTTCGTCCTACCTGGTCGGTACCTATAAGTATTGTGCGCAAGGAGATGATCCCTCGTATAGTAGATAGTGGAGATTTGCTCAAGTATGCTAAGCGCGGGTATAAGCTTTATGAGAATAATAAGGAGATAGACCCAGCTACGATCAACTGGAGAGACGAGAAGACTCTTAAGCGCAATTTGGCTTTTGTGGAGAACCCCTCGGCTAATAACTCCTTGGGCTTGGTTAAGTTTATCCTCCACAATGATATGAGTATCTACCTACATGATACTCCGAGCAAAAAACTCTTTGACAATACCCAACGCACCTATAGCCATGGTTGCGTGAGGGTACAATATCCCGATAGCTTGGCTTACCAGCTGCTTAAGCATACCGCAGAGTGGAATTATCAAAAGGTCAATGACGCTATGCACAAGGGGAGAAACCAATACCGTGCACGGCCAGAACAACACTTTGTAGTGGATATATCCTACCTCACCGCTTGGGTAGATGAGGCAGGACAGCTTGTAATTCGCAACGATCCTTATCAGTTTGACAAGGAACAACTCAAGCTCTTAGAACGTTATAAGAAGATGTAACTTATCATAGTGTAGCGGCGAATACCTCCAAGAAATGTCTGGTGATACGCTGCTTCACTTCTTCCATGGGTACCTCTCTGCCCATTTCCGCCTTGAGGGAAGTTACCGCCTTATCAGCGATACCGCAGGGTACGATATAACCAAAGTAACTCAAGTTCGTATTCACATTGAGCGCGAAGCCATGCATGGTTACCCAGCGAGAGGCTCTCACCCCCATAGCACAGATTTTACGCGCCTTAGGCGTGCCCACGTCCAACCATACTCCTGTCTCCCCAGGACTACGTTCGCCCTTAAGACCATAGTTGGCAAGGGTAAGGATAATGACTTCCTCAAGGGAGCGTAGGTACTTGTGGATGTCAGGGAAGAAGTTGTCCAAGTCTAATATAGGGTAACCCACTACCTGCCCCAGTCCGTGGTAGGTGATATCTCCTCCGCGGTTTACCTTATAGAAGGAAATATGTTTTGCCCTAAGGAATTCCTCGCTCATAAGCAGGTGCTCCATCACACCGCTTTTGCCGAGGGTCAGCACATGAGGGTGTTCTACAAAAATCAAGTAATTAGGAGTAGGGGAGGGGTTCTCCGCACTGCGATTAGCGGTTTTTTGGTCAATAGTAGCCTGAAAGAGGGCTTCTTGCGCCTCCCAAGCCTCTTTATAGTCTTTTAATCCCCAATCAATAAGGGTAATTTTTTTGTTCATAGAATCTATACAAGATAAGAGAAGGCAAAGTTACGAAAAAAAGGGAATTTTTCCTATAGGGAAAGTAATGAAATTTGATAGAGAAATCGTATCTTTGTACAAGAAAGTTTAAATACGTTTGCATTAAAAAAATAGTCATGACCAGATTATCTGAGTTTAAAGAATTTTACCTAAGGGTAGTTCTTCCCAACAATCAATCATACAAAAATTATTTCAATGAAGATAATTTTGATAAGAATATAAAGGAACTTATCGATAAATATCAAGAGAGTTATGGTTTTAATCCTTTTGAAGAGAATATATCCTTAGAGGATTTGGATATAAAAAATATAGATAATGTCTTTGAGGATTATTCAATGAGTAAAGGGAAAGGAGTTCCCAAAGCAATTATCAACACTCATTATAGAAAGTTTTTAGAATATGATGAAAATGTCTATTTTGAAAACCTACAAGAGCTTATAGATAAAATTCATGAAGAGTTTGAAGAAAATAATTTCATTGAAAAGTTTCAAAAGACAAGAATAGAACTCAATGGGAATAGTAGGGTAGCTTCAAAAAATGCTCTTTTTGCTGGTGCTACAGATCCTAAAAATGATGATTGGACGTTCAATATAGGTAGTACAAAAGAACTGCAATATCATTTGTTATATAGATTAGAAGGACAACTACACTATGGGCTAAAGTTCAGTGCTTACCAAGAAAGATTCAATCTTTCTCCAGTGGAGGAAATACTACCTTTTATAAAAAGTTACTTCAATCATAAAGAACAAATAAAAACTATTCTTAATGATTATACTTTCTATACTGATGATATGAAAACAGATATAGAAAGTACTATGGAACAGTCTCTCCAAGAAATTAAAAAAGGAGAAGGAATCTTATTAGGAAAAGTACTAAAAGTAGAAGAAGATACCGATGGAGATACTTATATCAAAGGAAGTAGTTTTCTTGAGCTTATCTATGACTTAGAAGGAAAACAATTTGAGGCCTATAAACTCATTTTTAGTAATGTAAACCTTATAAAAGAAAACAAAATGAATACTGAAAGCAAAATACAAAAATATATAGACCTCCTTCATTACAAACCCCAAATCATTCTACAAGGACCTCCAGGTACTGGTAAAACCCGTGAGGCTAAGCGTATAGCCAGAGAACTATTAGGCTTAGAGGAAAATGATTCTTTGGAAGGTTGTGAGCAGTTTAAACTCATTCAGTTTCACCCCAGTTACTCCTATGAGGATTTCGTGCGAGGCATTGTAGCTAAACCTAATGAAGAGGGCGACGGTATTGTATATACTGCTGAAAATAAAATATTAGGAGCGTTTGCAAAAGAGGCTTTTAATAACTGGAATAAAGCACAACAAAATACACAAACACTAAAAGAACAGGATATCTTTGAGGCTTTTATTGAGTATGTCAAAGAGGAATTAGCTCAAAATGAAGACTATAAATATCCATTAACAGAATCCATTTATATTTTTGATGCCGATAATAAACGGTTTAAATATAAAGGGGATAACTGGGAAGCTCATAGAAAGGGGTTAAATATGAACTATATTGATATTAAGAGGATAATCGAATCAGGAATAAAGGATAGACAAGGAATAACTAAGCTAACAAATATAGGAGGGCTAGCCAGACAACATGCTTCTTATTTTTTAAGAATCATAGAAAAATATTATGAATTTAGAAAAAACTATAAGCCTATAATTGATAAAATTCCTCTCAAAAACTTTGTCCTCATTATCGACGAAATCAACCGAGCAAACCTCTCGGCAGTACTCGGTGAACTTATCTATGCCTTGGAATACCGAGGTGAAGCAGTGCAAAGTATGTACGCTATTGATGATGATAATACCCTTATACTTCCTGCTAACCTCTATATCATTGGTACAATGAATACAGCCGACCGCTCCGTAGGTCATATAGACTATGCCATTCGTCGTAGGTTTGCTTTTGTGGATATCTTACCTAAAGACTTAACAAATGAATTGGGTGATAATTTTGCAACCAGATTATATGAAGAAGTCTCTAAGTTGTTTGAGGGTAATACATTATCTCCTGAATTTAGGAAAGAAGAAGTACAGTTAGGGCACTCCTACTTCATTACAGAGCATACTCCTATTAATATCCGTTGGGAATACGAGATTAAACCTATTTTGCTTGAATATATAAAAGATGGTGTACTGATAAATGTGGAGGAAAAAATACAAAATATAGAAAAAATAGTCTATGAAAATAGCCTTGCTTGAACATAAGAGGTACATCATCAAAAAGAATGATGTAGAAGAGGATTTCTTTGAGGCAATTCCTTATAGAGTACCTTATGAACTCAATAAAGATAGATGGGGAAATTCTGTTTATCCTTTTGAAATTAGCCACATAAATGAGGAAGAGATTTGCTTACAAGCAGGCTATTATATAGGTGTCTTATGGCTGGTAAAACATCAAAAATATGTGTATATAGCGCCAAAGATGAATAAAAAGAGAATGATAGAAGGGGATTCTACTGAAGAAGAATGGGCAGAGATTGACTATCTGAAAATGCTTTTAGAGATTGTGGTATCCTCTCCTAATGATATTAAGGACCTTATAAAAATCTATTGGAAAGAACCACAAATTACTATAGAACAGCAAAAAGATTTTCTAACTCCTTTCCTTGTAATACAGTTTCTCCAACTGCTAAAGCGTATCGTTCGCAAAGGACTTAAAAAGTCGTACTATAAGGAGGAAGAAAACCTTTGTAGCCGTATCAAAGGTAAAATACAGATAGGAAAACACCTAAAGCAGAATGTTTTTAAGAACAAACTAACCTCTCATATATGCCAATACCAAGCCTTTGGAGTGGATAGTATAGAGAATCGTTTCCTAAAGAAGGTATTGCAGTTTGTTATCAGCTTTAAGAATACACATTCTACTCTTTTTGCAGGAAATGAAGCTGCTATAGATGAATTGATTACCTATTGTACCCCATATTTTGAACTTATTTCAGAAGAGTTCAATGTAGAAAACCTGAAAAATATTACTATAAATCCGTTTTTCAAGGAATATAAGGAAGCTATAGAGATAGGTAAGCACATTCTCAAGCGTTTTTCCTACAATATCACTGAAACTACCCAACAAAAAGTAGCGATTCCTCCTTTTTGGATAGATATGCCCAAACTTTTTGAGTTATATGTATATGTAAAGTTACAGGAACAGTTCGGTAGGGAAGCGGTTACTTATCATCTCACAGCCGATTATACCGAATTGGATTTCTTGCTCAACACCCCGACGCAAAAAATGGTGATTGATGCTAAGTATAAGCCTATTTATGAAGACAGTAGAGTGATAGATGACATTCGACAAGTAAGTGGTTATGCTCGTTTGGAAAAGGTTTATAAAAGACTTGGCTTAGAAGACAGTAACGAACTTATAGATTGCTTAATTATCTATCCTTCATTGGAAGAAAATAGAGTATTCAACCTAGAAAACAAAAGTAAAATCACTGAATATAGAAATATCTACAAATTAGGCGTTTCCATACCTTTAATTAACGTGAGTTCGATGTAAGTAAAAAATAACAGCCCCACCTTATTAGATGGGGCTATTATTATTTGCTTTACGGAGGCGCTCCGCTATTTAACTTCTTCAAAATCTACGTCTTGGACGTTGTTGTCAGGGCCTTGGTTAGGCTGAGGGCCTGGTTCGGAGTAGTTAGCTCCTGCTCCTGCACCGCCGCCTTGTTGTGCTTTGTAGATATCCTCAGAAGCACTCTTCCAAGCATTGTTTATTTTCTCTAAAGCAACTTCGATAGTGGCAATATCTTTGCTTTCGTAAGCTGATTTGAGTTCTTCTAAAGCACTTTCGATAGCCGCTTTCTTGTCAGAAGGGAGCTTATCACCGAACTCTTTGAGTTGTTTTTCGGTTTGGAAGATAAGCGCATCGGCTTCGTTCATTTTGGTAGCTACTTCTTGTGCTTTCTTATCGGCTTCGGCATTGGCTTCAGCATCACGCTTCATTCTTTCGATTTCTTCTTGGGTAAGTCCAGAAGAAGCCTCGATACGGATGTCGTGTGTCTTACCTGTACCCTTGTCGGTAGCTGAAACATTGATAATACCATTGGCATCAATGTCAAAGGTTACTTCAATCTGAGGTACGCCACGTGGTGCGGGTGGGATACCATCCAAGTGGAAACGTCCGATTGTCTTATTGTCCGCAGCCATAGGTCTTTCTCCTTGTAGCACATGTATTTCCACACTTGGCTGGTTATCAGCTGCGGTGGAGAATATCTGAGATTTCTTGGCTGGGATTGTAGTATTGGCCTCGATGAGCTTAGTCATTACTCCCCCCATGGTTTCAATACCAAGAGAAAGTGGTGTAACGTCAAGGAGCAATACGTCTTTTACATCTCCAGTGAGAACCCCTCCTTGGATAGCAGCCCCGATGGCTACTACTTCGTCTGGATTTACACTCTTATTTGGTTTTTTACCGAAGAAGTTCTCAACGGCTTCTTGTACGGCAGGGATACGTGTAGAACCCCCTACGAGGATTACCTCATTGATATCACTTACACTAAGACCTGCATTCTCAAGAGCTTTCTTACAAGGCTCAATAGTACGTTGTACTAAGTCCTCAATAAGTTGTTCAAATTTGGCACGGGTAAGAGTACGTACTAAGTGCTTAGGTCCGGTGGCAGTAGCGGTGATATAAGGCAAGTTGATTTCAGTCTGCATAGAAGAGGAAAGCTCAATCTTGGCCTTTTCAGCAGCTTCTTTAAGACGTTGTAGCGCCATAGGATCTTTGCGCAAGTCTAAACCTTCTTCTTTTTCAAATTCTTCAGCGAGCCAGTTGATGATTTTTTCATCTACATCGTCCCCTCCAAGGTGGGTATCCCCGTCGGTAGAAAGTACTTCAAACACACCATCACCAAGTTCGAGGATAGAGACATCGTGGGTACCCCCCCCGAAGTCAAACACGACAATCTTATGGTCATTGTGTTGCTTATCAAGCCCGTAAGCAAGAGCAGCAGCAGTAGGTTCGTTGATGATACGCTCTACCTTAAGGCCTGCGATTTCTCCCGCTTCTTTGGTAGCTTGACGTTGTGCATCGTTAAAGTAAGCAGGTACTGTAATTACCGCACGGCTTACTGTTTGTCCTAAGAAATCTTCAGCGGTTTTTTTCATTTTCTGAAGGATCATCGCAGAGATCTCTTGAGGAGAGTATAGGCGGCCGTCAATATCCACACGAGGAGTATCGTTGTCACCTTGTACTACAGCATAAGGTACACGTGCTATTTCTTGACCTAAGTCAGAATATTTGTTCCCCATGAAACGTTTAATAGAATAAATCGTTTTCTTAGGGTTGGTAACGGCTTGACGCTTAGCGGCATCCCCTACCTTTATTTCGCCACCTTCTACGAAGGCAACCACGGAGGGGGTAGTTCTTTTGCCCTCCGCATTGGTAATCACCACAGGGTCATTACCTTCCATTACAGAAACACACGAGTTCGTGGTTCCTAAATCTATTCCAATAATCTTACTCATAATCGTATTTATCTTTATTTCTTATTTTGTTATTTACGCTTTACTAATAGGCAAGGATTGTGCCAAAAGTAAAAACATGACAAAATGACAGATGTTATTTCCAATCAATAGCCTGCTTACCTACAGAGGAGAGATAGGCATTGGTCTTACTAAAGTGTTTATTTCCAAACCAATAACCGCGATTAGCACTCAGTGGAGAAGGGTGTCCAGAGGAAAGTACACAATGCTTTTGAGTATCAATCAAGGCTATTTTCTTTTTGGCAAAACTGCCCCAAAGAAGGAAGACGATATGCTGACAATTGTCAGATATACTCTTGATGACTGCATCGGTGAAGGTTTCCCAGCCCTGTCCCTGATGACTACCTGCCGTATTGGCACGGACAGTAAGGGTAGCGTTCAGCAGTAGTACGCCTTGCTCCGCCCAGCGAGAGAGGTTGCCGCTTTCAGGGTAGGGCAACTTCAAGTCCTCTTCTATTTCCCTGAATATATTCACCAAAGAAGGCGGGTGAGCAATACCGTCTCTTACGGAAAAAGAAAGCCCATTGGCCTGACCTTCCCCATGGTATGGGTCTTGGCCTAAGAGTACCACCTTGAGGTCTTCTACAGGACACTTGTCAAAGGCTGCAAAAATCTCTTTCCCTTTGGGATAGCATGTATGTTCACTATATTCCTTTTTGACAAAAGCTGTCAATGCCTGAAAATAAGGTTTTTCGAACTCACTGCTCAGCAGTGCGTTCCAAGAGGGGCTGATGCGTACATTCATAAGCAGTTTATTCTTGAGCGGCTAGATAGCGTTCGGCATCGAGGGCAGCCATGGCACCACTTCCAGCGGCAATAATAGCCTGTCGGTAGTACTTATCGGCTGCATCGCCAGCTACGAATACGCCTTCTACATTGGTACGGCTACTTCCTGGTATATTTTGGATATAACCATCTTTGTCCATAGACAGATAAGGAGCGAAGATATCCGCATTAGGCTTATGGCCAATGGCTACAAAGAAACCAGTGATAGGAATTTCGGAAAGTTCTCCAGTTTTGTTATTACGTACTCTGACAGCAGAAACCAATTGTCCATCTCCGAGGATTTCGTCGGTTTCCGAATTGAACAAAATAGTAATATTCTCTGCTTTTTTGACACGCTCTTCCATAATCTTGGAGGCACGGAAGGCATCGCGACGAACGATCATCGTTACCTTTTTACAGATTTTGGCAAGATAAAGCGCCTCTTCACAGGCGGAGTCTCCTGCCCCTACGATAGCCACGTCTTGGTTTCTATAGAAGAAGCCATCGCATACAGCACAAGCCGATACGCCTCCTCCTGTATGTAAATAATGCTGCTCGGAAGGCAGTCCTAAGTATCTGGCAGTAGCACCTGTACAGATGATCACACTATCGGCATGGATTTCCTTGTCTTCGACCCATACTTTGAGCGGTTTGGCAGAAAAATCGACTTTGGTAACCCAGCCAGTGCGAATGTCGGCTCCGAAGCGGCGGGCTTGTTGTTCGAACTGCATCATCATCTCAGTTCCTGTAATCCCTTCGGGGTAGCCAGGGAAGTTTTCCACCTCATTGGTAGTGGTAAGCTGTCCGCCAGGTTGTTCCCCTTGGTAGAGTACAGGAGAGAGATTGGCTCTTGAGGCATAGATAGCAGCAGTATAACCTGCTGGGCCTGAGCCTATAATTAAGCATTTGATTTTTTCTACAGACATAATATTGGTATAAAAAATTATTTTTTATTCCTCGTCGTCCCTTATGGGCTGGATCACGAAATCCTCCATAAACTTGGTGGTATAGTTTCCAGCGATATAGTCGGGATGTTCCATAAGCTGTTTGTGGAAAGGGATGGTTGTTTTGATACCCTCTACGACGAATTCGTCCAGCGCGCGCTTCATCTTAGCTATAGCCTCTTCGCGTGTCTGAGCTGTTGCGATGAGTTTGGCAATCATAGAGTCATAGTTGGGTGGAATGGTATAGCCAGCATACACATGGGTATCAAGACGTACTCCGAATCCCCCAGGGGCATGGAAAGCAGTGATACGGCCAGGGGAAGGGCGGAAGTCATTGAAGGGGTCTTCTGCATTGATACGGCATTCTATAGCGTGTAGTTTAGGAGTATAGTTGCGCCCAGAGATAGGTACTCCAGCCGCTACGAGGATTTGTTCCTTAATCAGGTCATAGTCAATCACCTGTTCGGTGATAGGGTGTTCTACTTGGATACGAGTATTCATCTCCATAAAGTAGAAATTGCGGTGCTTATCCACAAGAAATTCTACGGTACCTGCGCCTTCATATTTGATAGATTCGGCAGCCTTGACAGCAGCTTCGCCCATTCTTTGGCGGAGTTCGTCGGTCATAAACGGAGAAGGTGTTTCTTCGGTAAGTTTTTGGTGTCTTCTTTGGATAGAGCAGTCGCGTTCGGAGAGGTGGCAAGCTTTGCCGAATTGGTCTCCTACGATTTGGATTTCGATATGTCGAGGTTCCTCAATGAGTTTCTCCATATACATACCATCATTACCGAAAGCAGCGGCGGCCTCTTGAGTAGCGCTCTCGAAGGCTTTTTCGAGGTCTTCTTCTTTCCATACAGCACGCATACCCTTTCCTCCTCCACCAGCGGTGGCTTTGAGCATGACAGGATAGCCCATTTTCTTGGCGATTTTCTTGGCTTCGGCAACATCCTTAAGCAAGCCATCGGAGCCAGGAATGGTAGGTACCCCTGCGGCTTTCATAGTAGCTTTGGCGGTAGCCTTATCCCCCATTTTGTCAATCATTTCGGCTGAAGCTCCGATGAACTTGATACCATTTTCAGCACAGATCTTGGAGAACTTAGCGTTTTCGGAAAGAAAGCCATAGCCAGGGTGGATGGCATCGGCATTGGTAATCTCAGCAGCGGCGATGATATTGGTAATTTTCAGATAAGAATCCTTACTAGGGGCAGGGCCGATACATACAGCTTCGTCGGCGAAGCGTACATGAAGGCTATCGGCATCTGCTGTAGAATATACGGCCACCGTTTTAATGCCCATTTCACGGCAGGTGCGAATCACCCGTAGGGCAATTTCTCCACGGTTGGCTATCAAGATTTTTTTAAACATGTTCTAAGAATTTTAGGTCACACTTAATACACAACCCTAACTTAAGAAGGGTCAACCAAGAAGAGTGGTTGGTCGTATTCCACAGGGGAAGCGTCGTCCACTAGTACCTTTACGATCTTACCAGAGACTTCGGATTCTATCTCGTTGAATAGTTTCATGGCCTCAATCACGCAAAGGGTTTGACCTTGTACAATATTGTCCCCTACCTCCACCAAAAGAGGTTTGTTAGGTGCTTGGCGACGGTAGAAGGTTCCGATGATAGGAGATTTTATAGTAATATATTTTCCGTTTTCTTCGTCATCGTGCTCTTTGGTTGCCACAATGTTGGCTGGGTCACTTACAGGGAATACAGGTTGTGGCACCACAGGGATCTGTGGTTGAGGAATTCCTTGTGCCATATAAGGCTGTTGAACAAAGACCGTTTCAGGGCGTCCTTCTTCTCCAGAGGTCTTGATGGTGATTTTCACATCTTCCATCTCTAGCTTTACCTCGCTTGCGCCTGACTTGGCAACGAATCTGATTAGATTTTGAATATCTTTTAAATCCATAGCAAATAATTATATTTTCAATGAGTTAGACATTATCTTATTGGTATGATATTTTTTCGGGGGGCAAAAATACTAAAAATATTTCACATGTCCCCTGTTTTTTTAGCAAAAAATTAAAACTTGAGATACTTTTAATATTTTTCAATAAAGATTATAAAAAATACAAAGTATATATCTTATAATTATTTATTTAGGATCGTAAGCCCACTTGAGGTATAGGGCGCCCCAAGTAAAGCCACCACCGAAGGCTGCGAAGACGAGATTATCTCCTTTTTTGAGTTGTTTCTCGTAGTCATAGAGTGCCAGAGGTAGGGTGGCAGAAGTGGTATTGCCATAGCGTTGTATATTGAGCATCACCTTCTCATGAGGGAGTCCCATACGGTCAGCTGTAGCGTCGATGATACGCTTGTTGGCCTGATGAGGTACCAGCCAGTCGAGGTTATCAGCCGATAGGTTATTGCGCTCAAGGATCGCATCGGTGGCATCGGCCATGCGAGAGACAGCGTATTTGAAAACTGTCTTTCCGTCCTGATACAAGTTGTTTTTACCTTCCTTGAGGGTTTCAGGGGTTGTAGGAAGGATAGAGCCTCCAGCCTCTATCTTGAGGTATTCGCGGCCAGATCCGTCACTGCGCAGGTATTCATCTTGTATACCTAAGCCCTCATAGTTGGGTTCCAAAAGGACGGCACCCGCCCCATCACCAAAGATGATACAAGTAGCGCGATCAGTGTAATCCACGATAGAGGACATTTTGTCAGCACCGATCAAGAGTACTTTTTTGTATCTGCCCGATTCTATATAGCGAGCTGCCACAGACATACCATAGAGGAAGCTAGAGCAGGCCGCTTGTAGGTCAATAGCAAAGGCATTGACCGCTCCAATCTGGGTAGCCAAGTAAGCGCCAGAGATTGCCACAGGCATATCGGGAGTTACGCTGGCAAAAAGCACTAAGTCAATATCGGCTGGGTTAGTGCCTGTCTTACGGAACAAATCTTCAACCGCTTTTATGCCCAAGAAAGAAGCTCCCTTGCCTTCTTCTTTTAAAAGCCTTCTTTCCTTGATACCTGTACGGGTGGTAATCCACTCATCGGTGGTATCTACCATTTTTTCTAACAAACTGTTGGATAGAACAAAATCGGGTACATATCCGCCCACGCCTGTTATAGCAGCTGTAATTTTTGTCATAGAAATCAAAGTTTAACTGCTCTTAAAAGAGCATATGAAATAGAGGCGCAAGTTACGAAAAAAATACGAATTATGGTACAATAAAGTTATTTTTTTCTTACTTATGGCCTAAAAATTAAGGTTTAAAGTACTGGTATAGATATACGTTTTGGAAATTACCATCAAAGAAGCACCAGTCTTTGAGGGTGGCAGTACATAGAAATCCTTGTCGCAGAAATAGTTTTTGACTATAGAGATTTCCCTGATGTACATAGGCGGTAAGCTGGTGTAAGTCTAAGAAAGTAAAGGCATAGGAACATAGTTGTTCTAAGGCCTTGGTAGCAATTCCTTTTTGCCTGAAAGGAGCAGCAACGACTATAGCTACAGAAGCACGTTTGTTCTTTGGTTGATAGTCGTATAAGTCGGCACAGCCAACAGCCTTTTCTTGGTAGGTAATAACAAAGCGTTGTTGCTTGGCCTGATAGATATCTTGGTGCGCATTGGCTATATAAGATAGTAATAGTTGCCTAGAGAAGGGGGCTTGGGTCTCACTTACTTCCCAGAGCGTTCGGTCGTTCTCTAAGTTATATAAAAAATCTATATCTTCGGGTTCAAGTGCTCTTAGTTGTACCATAAGTTTATATGCTTATAGTTCCTTCAAAAACGAAATCAGCACCGCCAATGAGCCAAACATTGGTATATTCTTTTATTTTCAGTCCAAGAAATTCCTTTTTTACCTCAAAAGTTACCTCTAGTGTCCCCCCTTTGGTCTCCAAGATGATGTATTCGGCTTTAGTTTTTCCTGTTTTATGCATGGCAATAGCGGTAGCAGTAGCACCTGTACCACAAGAATAGGTCTCATCCTCCACGCCTCGCTCATAGGTACGCACCTTAAAACGATTGTCGGATATAGGTTCTACGAAATTGACATTGACTCCCTCAATATTGAAGGGTACTCCATAGCGTATTTCAGCTCCTTTTTTCTTAACGTCCAAGCTGTCCAAGTTTTTAACTACTTCCACATAATGAGGCGACCCTGTATCAAGGGTTACTCCCTTCTTCACCTTTTGGATATCACTGACATCCTGCATCTGCAAGTGGATAAGGTTGTTCTTGAAGATGGCCTTATGCAGTCCGTCGGGGGCGGAGAAGGTCGTTTCCTCAGCAGAGATAACACCCAGCTTGCGAGCAAAGGCTACGATACAGCGTCCGCCGTTGCCACACATGGAGCTTGGATTGCCGTCAGAATTGTAATAGACCATGGAAAAATCGTTCTCTGGGTCATTCTCTAGCAGGATTAACCCATCAGCACCAATACCAAAACGACGCTCACACAACTGTGCCACTAGCTTGGTATCGCCCTTTGGAAAGGTAGCAGTACGGTTATCGACCATGATAAAATCGTTGCCTGCCCCTTGGTATTTGTAAAAATGTATAACTCTCATTATCTGTGTTTTTAAGGGCAAAATTAGGAAAAATAACAGAATAAACAAAGAAATAGAAAAAAAATTTTAAGAAAGCATTTTTTTATTTTGTCTTTTACTGAAAAGATTGTAATTTTGCCCCTCGAAAATAGTGAAAAGTGATTAGTGAAAAGTGATTAGTGAAAAGTGATTAGTGGTTAGTTGTTAGTTTTTAAGGATTATTACTTTTTACTTTTTACCTTTTACTTTAAATTTAGATAGTTGTGTGGCGAGAGAGAACAAAATTAGTCGTTAAAGACGAGGGTTTACAGAAATTGGAGCACTCTCATGTCCTTGTAGTAGGACTGGGGGGTGTAGGGGCTTTTGTTGCCGAATTTTTAGCCCGTGCAGGGGTGGGACACCTTACCATAGTAGATGGCGATGTGGTGGACATCACTAACAAAAACAGACAACTTATAGCCCTTGATTCTACTATAGGGCAGCCTAAAGCAGAGCTTGTAGCTCAGCGGCTTAGGGACATTAACCCCCATATAGTGCTGGAGGTCATCAATGACTTTCTTACCCCTGAGACGGCTTACGACTTGGTGGATAGTCGGTTTGACTATGTGGCTGATTGTATAGATAGCATATCTCCTAAGATAAGTCTGCTTAGGGCTTGTCATGATAGTCGAGTGAAGGTCATCAGCAGTATGGGAGCAGGAGGTGTACTAGACCCCTCCAAGGTAAAGGTGGCCGACATTTCCCAAACCCGTGATTGTCCGCTAGCACGTACTATCCGCAAAAGACTCAAGAAAGAAGGTATCCAGCCTAAGTTCAAAGCCGTGTTCTCCCTAGAACTCCCAGATAAGGATATGATGGCGCTCACTGATGGGGCAAACTTCAAGCGTTCCTATTATGGCACCATGAGCTATATGCCTGCCCTCTTCGGTATCCATGTAGCAGGGGTGATTGTACGCAAACTCATAGAGTAGCTTAGAACCAAAAACCAATATTGAAGAGCCAAAGGATCTTATTCGTCTCAGGAGAATAGGTAGCCTTTAGCTCAATGGGGCCTAAGATCGTATTGGAGCTTAGCCCCAAGGCATAGCCTGTATATTTGGGCATGGCAAACCAACTGCGCTCTGCAAACATATTATCGTTGGCATTGGCAATATTGGCAATGGCCTTGATATAATTCTTCTTATAAAAACGATAGTTGAAAGAAAGTTCTCCCTTGAGGAAGTCATAATTCCCGAAGCTCAAGTAATCATACCCATAGAAGGGGAGAATATTTCCGAAAAAGTTATCCCCTTGTCCCCCGAATACATACTGCAAGAAAGGAGCATTGGGTAGTCCCAAGTGGAAGCCTGCCGAACACATGGCTTTTCCAGAAAGCCGATCGGTGATTCGCCAAGCGCCTCCTATATCGGCCTTGATCAGAATAATAGGGTTGATTGTCTCTCCGTAGCCTGTGGAATGTAGGTACCAATGGCCACGTGCATCAAAGTACAATCCCTCGGTAGGGAAAAGAGCATTGTCCAAAGAATCATAGCGGAGATAGCTGAAAAGAGAATAGTAATTCACTTGTTCATTGAAGTTGTCAGGCTGTACTTTCGCTTTATACAACTCATGCTCTACCCCTGCTCCCACTAAGAACTTACGACGGAAGAAAATAGACTGCAAGTATAGTTGGTTCTTCAGACGAGAGAGTGCCAAGTTGGTATCCCCTGTGGTAAGCGAAAACCCATTGAAAGAGATATCACGGCGGAAATGGTCGTACCTACTCTGAAAACCATAACTGGTATAGAATCCCTTATCTACATAATAATCAAACTTATAGCGGAGATTGTCACCAGCAATAAAGTCAAAGGAAATAAAATCGTCCTTCTGTAGGAAGCTCGAACGGCTTAGGTTCAGTAGTATGCTCGTCTGGTAAAGGTTGTCGTAGTGCAAAGACATCTTCACCCAAGTCTGTGCAGGGGCTTCCTCCAAGGTAAACCGCAATTCTTCCCCCTCATCGGTGGAGCAGATATGGTAGTTGATACCCCTAAAATTCTGGGTAGCCATGATGTTCTGCACCCCATCTTTGAGGTCTTTGAAGGAAATTTTTTCATTCCACTGAAAGCCCAATTTTCCCCTAAGATACGCATCGGAATAGTGTTTGTTACCTGAAAAGGTAATGTTGCTAATTCGCAGAGAATCAGGGATTTTGGTATTTATAATGTCAGGGTCTTTCTTTTTGAGATGTCGCTTGAGCCAATACAAGTGAGGGAGTACCTTTTTGGTAGCTACCCGCCCAGAGTCAATAATTGCCTGTCCGTCTTGAAAGGAAATGACATTATAACCACTCATATCCGGGTGGATATATATGTCTGTTTTCTCTCTTTTCTCCTTCATATCATTGGCAATCTTGTAGCCAGTAATCTGGAGCAATACGCTATTGGCCGAGCGCAAGTCCTTACGCTTTTTCAGGGGAGATTGTACATCCACTCCTATGATCACATCCATACCCTTGGCTCTGACCTCATCTACAGGGTAGTTGTTCATCACCCCTCCGTCGGTAAGGTAGCGACCCTCTACATCTACAGGAGCAAAAAGGGTAGGGAAGGAGCCACTGGCCATGATAGCTTGAGCCAGGTCGCCATGTTCTAAGACTACTTCTTCGCCTGTTTCCACATCGGTAGCCATACAGAGGAAGGGAATCGGTAGCTTAGAGAAATCGTCAATCTTTCGTACCCTATAGGTGAGTTGGCTTAGGAAGTTATAGAGGTTTACTCCTTGAGTAAGTCCAGCGGGAAGCGCGAATTTTCCATCGCGTAGCGCCAAGGACACCATATAGCGGTCTCGGTTCTCCTTTTCATAGAAAGTCTGTGCGGAGCGAGGAACATTGTCCTGAATAATTTCCTCTAGGTCGGTGGCATGGAAGATAGAGTCCAGCTGCTGGGCACTATAGCCTGCTGCATACAAGCCCCCTACAATGGCTCCCATACTAGTACCCCCTATATAATCAATCTCCACTCCCGCTTTCTCAATAGCCTCTAGGGCAGCAATATGAGCCAAGCCCTTAGCCCCCCCTCCGCTGAGAACTAGGCCTACCTTAAGGTCTTTCTTACCCTTGAGGTCGGCCAAAGAGCGGATTTTCTCTTGGCTAAAGGCGCCGATTGTATATAGAAACAAGAGAAGGAAGAAGAGTCGTTTCATAGCAGAAACATAGGTTATTGTTTTAGCTTAGGGTTATTCTGGTGTCGGTCATGGTCGCGCTTGGTTTTGGCGTCCATCTTCTTATCAAAGGCCTGTTGTAGGTCTATACCTGTTTGGTTGGCCAAGCATAGAACCACAAAGACCACATCGGCCAGTTCCTCACCGAGGTCTTTGGCTTTATCGCTTTCCTTCTCCGACTGTTCGCCATAGCGGCGTGCAATGATACGAGCTACTTCGCCTACCTCTTCGGTAAGTTGAGCCATATTGGTCAGTTCATTGAAGTAGCGGACACCATGTTCTTTAATCCAATTATCTACTGCGATTTGGGCGTTTTTTATGTTCATAGGGTTAAGGTTTTTGTTCACTTACATAGAGGGTCTGGTCAAGGACATCAAAGGACAGTGTTTTGTCGTCATTGAGGGTCATTTTGATCAGCAATTCACCCCAGTCCAAGCCATCGGAGAAATCACAGATTACCCAGCGGTGGTTGAGCAATTTGATCTTATTGATCTGGAATTTAGCATTGCGGCGTGGCCGATAGGAAATCAAGGGGTGGTTTTCGTCCTTGGTTATATTGGTTGCCATAAGCTGTTGGCGTACGAACTCTTCGGGATCTTCTATGCCATTTTCATGGAAGAAATATCGGCCATCTTCGTTAAAGCGAATATCAAAATACCGTTCTTCGGCCAGCTCATCAGTGAGTTTTTGAATAGAATCCTGTAAGCGTTCTACCGATAGGGCAGGAGTTGTCTGCATAGAAGGTTGCTTCTCTCCTTTGTTCTTACAAGAGGCCAAGAGTATTCCTCCAAAGAGGAATAATAAAGGCCATTTGAGTTGTTTCATGTAATATGGTTTAGGTTATTTTACTTCAGTTCCGTTGGCAATACCTTCAGCATCGGGGTTTAGGAAGACATACTTACCCTCCTTGTTTTCTATCATCAGGATCATACCATGACTCTCCACGCCACGGAGTTTGCGAGGAGCGAGGTTAGCCAGTACGGTAACCTTTTTCCCGATAATCTCCTTAGGGTCAAAGCTCTGAGCAATTCCCGATACGATGGTACGTTGGTCGAGGCCTATATCAACCTTCAAAATCAAGAGCTTGTCTGCCTTAGGCATTTTCTCAGCTTCCAAAATCGTGCCAATACGTATGTCCATCTTAGCAAAATCCTCATAAGAGATAAGCTCTTTTTGAGGAGTAACCGCGGTGGCTAAGTTAGCCGCAGCAGCCTGCTGGTTTGCCTTTTTGCTATTTTCCAACTTATCTATTTGTTTTTGGATGGCCTCGTCTTCTATTTTTTCAAAGAGTAGAACAGATTTTCCTATGGTATGTCCAGAGGAGATCAGGCTATCGGAATGTAATACATCTTCCCATACAGGTGCTTTGCTCATGGTAGCAAAATTGAGCATCTGCTTGAGTTTGGCAGAGGTAAAAGGCAAGAAAGGCTCAGAGGTTACCGCCAGAGCTGTAGCAATGTGTAAGGCTATATACATGATGGTTTCCACTCTTGTGGGGTCTTCCTTGATGAGCTTCCAAGGCTCTTCGTCGGCCAAGTACTTATTGCCTAAGCGGGCAATGTTCATCAGTTCCTGTTGAGCTTCACGGAAACGATAGCGCTCCAAGGATTGTTCTATCTTCTGGGTAAGTTCCTTGATCTGAGCAAATACTTCTTGGTCTTCCTTGGTCAATTCATGAGGGGTAGGCACCACACCTTTGTAATATTTCTCGGTTAGCACCATCACACGGTTGATAAAATTCCCATAGATAGCCACTAGTTCGTTGTTATTTCTCGCTTGGAAGTCACGCCAAGTAAAATCATTATCCTTGGTCTCAGGCGCATTGGCAGTGATTACATACCTTAGGGTATCCTGCTGAGCAGGGAAATCCTCTAAATACTCATTGAGCCACACTGCCCAGTTCTTGGAAGTGGAGAGCTTGTTACCTTCAAGATTGAGAAACTCATTGGCAGGAACATTCTCAGGCAGGATATAAGAGCCCTCGGCCTTGAGCATGGCAGGGAAGATTACACAGTGGAAGACAATATTGTCCTTACCGATAAAGTGAATAAGTTTCGTCTTCTCATCCTTCCAATAAGGTTCCCAGTCCTTGCCCACGCGGGCAGCCCATTCTTTGGTAGAGGAGATATAGCCGATAGGTGCATCAAACCACACATAGAGTACCTTGCCCTCGGCGCCTTCTACAGGTACGGGGATTCCCCAGTCAAGGTCACGTGTTACCGCACGAGGGCGTAGGCCGTCGTCGAGCCAACTCTTCACCTGACCATATACGTTGGGCTTCCAGTCGTTTTTATGACCTTCAATAATCCATTTTTCAAGGAACTCGCTGTAATTCTGTAAGGGTAGGAACCAGTGCTTGGTCTCCCTTAGTACAGGTTTGCTCCCTGTAAGGGTGGATTTGGGGTTGATAAGGTCGGTGGCATTGAGCGAGCTGCCACAGCGCTCACATTGGTCACCATAGGCTTCTTCGTTGCCACACTTAGGACATGTACCAATCACAAAGCGGTCAGCGAGGAACTGCCCAGCCTGTTCATCATAGAGCTGCTGGGAAGTTTCTTCTATAAAATCCCCTTTGTCATAGAGGGTACGGAAGAACTCCGAGGCTGTTTGGTAATGTATAGGCAGGGAGGTGCGAGAATAATTATCAAAGGAAATACCAAAATCGTGGAGTGAATCCTTGATAATCTTATGATATTTATCAATAATTTGCTTGGGAGTGGTACCCTCTTTCTTTGCTTTGATAGAGATAGCCACTCCATGTTCGTCGCTTCCGCAGATAAAAGCCACATCGTTGTTTTTCAATCGCTGATAGCGTGCGAAGATGTCAGCAGGGACATATACTCCTGCCAAATGGCCAATATGAATAGGGCCATTGGTATAAGGCAAAGCTGCCGTAATGGTATAACGTTCGGACATTTAGATAGTTTTTAGTTATCAGTGGTCAGTTGTCAGAGGTCAGTTATCAGAGGTAACTCTTCATTTTTCTCTCTTCACTTTTCACTTATTTTAAGGACTGCAAAATTACAATATTTTTCCTCAAAAGTCAAGTTTTTTCCTTATACTTTAGCATGTATCAGTCTGGTGAGCTTGATAGAGAGGTCGGTGAGGATCAGCTTGGAGTTACCATTGCGTTCTATATGATAGATAGCCTCTTCTATATTCCGCTGGATTTCCGCTATGTTGTTATGATGTACAAAGGGGGCGAAGTTCTCTATCTTGAAATTGGACTGAAACTCCATATATACCAAGCTATCAGCGCCATAGTTGGCCAAGAGTGCCTGTCGGAACACCTCCAAACAGTATTCGAGGAAGAGCTTTTGCGTCTCCCTGCCCTCCTTGGCGATTTTCTCACACCAAGCCAATAGGTTGGGTAGTACCCCCTTGTTGCCGCGAGCACTATAGGCCATACGTACCCACTCAACGAACCATTCCTCAAAGATACGATCGTTGTCCTTTCCTATAAAAGAGAGCGCTTTGCGGTAGTTACCTTGTGAGCGTAGCGCGATCTTCTGTGCTTGGGGCTGGCTAAGACCTTGCTTGACCAAGGCCTCAGTGATAACCTCTTGGGAGAGCCTATGAAAGCGCGTGATTTGGCAGCGAGAGAGAATAGTATCGAGCAAGGCATTTTCGTTCTCTACCACAAGGATAAAGATGGTTTCGGCGGGTGGTTCCTCCAAAAGCTTCAGCAGCTTATTGGCACAATCGGTATTCATTAGCTCCGCCATCCAGATAATCATCACCTTATACCCCCCCTCGAAGGATTTCAGGGAGAGCTTGCTGGTGATCTCCTTGGCATCATCTACCCCAATTTTCCCCTGCTTGTTGGCAATATCAATGGCCTGATACCAGTCAAAAAGGCTTCCATAAGGCGTTTCCAAGACAAATTGGCGCCATTGCTCCAAGAAAGCCGAGCTGGTGGGGTGGTCTTTCACCTGAGTGGTAATAGCCGTAGGATAAGCAAAATGCAGGTCAGGGTGATTCAGGTGTGCACACTTAATGGCTGTATGTGCATCACCCCTCTTGCATAGTAGTTCTGTGGCGTAAGCAATGGCCATAGGGAGCGTACCTACCCCTTCCTCTCCGACAAAGAGTTGGGCATGAGCTATGCGGTTGGTATCAATAGTTTCTTTTAGATATTTCTTTGTATGTGAGTTACTTAGAACGCTTTCAAAATCCATAATATAGCTGATTGTCTCGGCCAAGGTGACCAAGAAAAAACAGTACAAAAGTACATAATTTTTTAGATAACGAGGAAACCCTTCCGAAAAAAATAAGAGAGGGTATTATAACTCACAAATAATAGTTAAATAAGCGTAGTAATTGCTCTAAAAATAGTAATTTTACCCCTATTTAAATCAAAACATTTACAGTAATGGAAAATACATATGCAGGCATACCTGCCGAAAATGCAACGTATGAAAACTCAAAAGTAGTACTGGTAACCGTTCCTTACGATGGCACCTCCACTTGGGGCAAGGGTGCTGATAAGGGACCAGAATTGTTCTTGGATGCTTCCGAGAATATGGAGCTTTACGATATAGAAACAGATTCCGAACCCTACCTACATGGGGTCTATAGAGCGGGAGAAGTATCGGAGAACAGCACCCCAGAGAAGATGGTAGAGGCGGTTTATCAAAAAACTAAAGAACTGGTCAAAGACAGAGAAAAACTCTTTACCCTGATAGGCGGGGAACATTCCGTTTCTATCGGTTCTATAAGAGCCGTAGGGGAGGAGTATAAGCAACTAACTGTATTGCAATTGGACGCTCATACCGATTTGCGTCCCGAATACCATGGCTCCAAAAATAACCATGCTTGTGCTGTATTTGAGGCCAACCAAAAGCACAAACTCGTACAGGTGGGTATCCGTTCTATGGATGCTGAAGAAAAGCAATACCTACCTCACAATAGGGTATTCTTCGCTCATGAGATAGCCAAGAATGAGAATTGGATCAATGAAGTGTTGGAAAAGGTAACAGGCAATGTATATATCACTATAGATTTAGATGCTTTTGACCCTTCTATAGCCCCCTCCACAGGAACTCCTGAACCAGGAGGCTTGCAGTGGTACCCAACGCTAAAGTTGCTTAGAAAAGTATTTAAGAAGTGCCATGTGGTTGCCTTTGACATCGTAGAGCTTATGGACAGCCCTGCGGCTAAACCAACGGCTTTCTTAGCTGCCAAACTATATTATAAGATGCTGGCTTACTACCACAAGTATAACAAACACAGCAAGCAGACCAAGAAAAAGAAAAAATGATAAATAGTTTTGAGTTTTGAGTTCGAGTTATGCAACAACTCAAAATTCAAAACTCAAAATTCAAACTTAAATGGTTATGTTTTTAGAGCAAGTCATTGAAGATTATTTAGAAAACTATGCCGATGTACCTACGGAAAACCTTATATTGGTAACTCCCCATAGGCGGTCGGCACTTTTTTTGCGAGAAATCTTCGCCAAGAAGTACCGTAAAGCAGGTATCTCGCCTGAATTTATTACCTTAGACAACTTATTGGAGCGTATCTCTGGGATAAAAAAGATGTCCGAGGTGCAAGGCCTATTTGAACTCTACAAAGTATATAAAGAGCATACTACCACTGAGGTAGATGACTTTGAAAAGTTTGTCGGCTGGGGGAAAATGCTTTGGAAAGATTTCGACGATATAGACCAATACCTCATCGCTTATAAAGATATATTCCCCTATGTGGAAGCAATAAAGGAAGTAGAACACTGGTCATTAGGCGAAAAACTTACCGAGATGCAAGAAAAGCACTTGGCTTTTTGGCGTACTCTGGGTACTTATTACAACGCACTCCATAAGGAGATGTATAAGCAGCGACAAGGTTACCAAGGCTTTATCGCACGGGTAGCCTATGAGCAGATGGACGCATACAAGAGTGCAAACGAAGAGAAACTACACCTTTTTGTAGGGTTCAACGCCCTAAGTGTAGCGCAAGAGAAGGTAATACAGTATATCTTGGAGGAGATGCAAGGAGATATCTATTGGGATATAGAAAAACACTTCCTCAATAGCCAACATAGTGCGGGATACTTTATAGAAAACTACTTAGACAAATGGCGCTACTACAGAAGAGGAGCAACTAAGAAATGGATTGTAGAAGACCAGCTCAATACAAAGATACAAGTGTATGGGACACCTAAGCAAGTGAACCAAATACACCTGCTTACCTCCCTCTTAGAGGAAATTCCTACCAATGAACTCGAACAAACAGCCATCGTTCTTAGTGATAGTGATATGTTACTACCCTTATTACAGGCTATAGATACTAACAAACTCTCTATCAATATCACCATGGGCTACCCCTTACAACAAACGCCTGTACATGATCTTATTTCAGCTTACTTCAAGCTCTATATTTCAGGAAGATGGTATCACAAGGAAGTAAAGTCTCTCTTAGAGCAACCTTTCTTGAGTAATTTGCTTTCAGAAAACTATAAAAAAGATACTATAACCTATATCAACGAACATAACTTGTCCTATGTATATAAAAAAACATTGGACAAATATAAAAAAGAAAAAGATGCTGCTATTATAGATTTGCTTTTTGATGACCAAAAGAATATTTCAGTAAGCAAATTGATTAAAAACATCATAGAATTGCTTTTAGTGATTAAAGAATCTTTGGAAAAAGAGGATAAAGAAAACCTTCTGAACTTAGAATACTTGTACAATTTCTATGAACTCTTCAATCAGATCTATCACTTACAAGAAAAACATCATTTCGTAGATAGTGTGAAGTCTTTGTACTATATCTATAATGATTTGTTGGTCAAACAAAAGCTTAATTTCAGGGGAGAGCCACTGAAAGGATTGCAAATAATGGGTATACTGGAAGCGCAGAACATACACTTTAAGAATGTACTACTCACCTCTATGAACGAGGGTATTTTCCCTAAAGGAAATACGGTTAATTCGCTAATTCCTTTTGATGTCAGAGCTAATTTGGGATTGCCTACTTACAAAGAGTCTGATTATATGTATGCTTATTACTTTTATAGAATACTCCAGCACTCGGAAAAGGCAATACTTTTTTACAATACAGAAACCGATGGACTTAAAGGAAGTGAGAAGAGCCGATTTATACTACAATTGCTCTCTGACTACAAGATAAAGCCCGAAGTAAGATTCCCTGAGGTGAAGATAATAGAACAACAACCTGTTGAGATAGCTAAAGACAAACAGATTATAGACAAATTGGTCGCGATAGCCACAGGAGGTGATCCCAAACACCGAAAGGGATTCTCCTCTTCCTCACTTACTACCTATGTAAGAAACCCTATTGACTTCTACCAGCAGCAAATCTTGGATATAAGGGACGATGCCGAAGTAGAGGAAATTGTAGAAGACCGCTCACTGGGAACTATCATTCATAGAATATTGGAACTATTATACAAACCATATCTAAATCATGTAATTTCCAAGCAGGATATAGACAAAATAAGAAAAAAAGTAGCCGAGACAACGAAAACAGTATTCAAAGAATACCAACAGAATGAAGAAATAGCAGGGAAAAATATCTTTGTACAACGTACCATTGAGGAATATGTGATGAAATTCTTGGATATAGACCAGAGGAATGTATCTAATAATGTGGTAAAGCTCCTATACTTAGAAGAAAAGATACGGATAGATGTCCAATACGAAGATTTTCCTTTTCCTATTCGCTTCAATGGAACGATAGACCGTGTAGAACAACGAGGCGAAGATATCTATATAGTAGACTATAAGTCGGGTATTGTAGAGAAAGGACAGGTAGCCCTCAATGAGAAGAAATGGGAAAACCTGATTGTGGATTACGATTACTCTAAAGCCTTCCAATTGCTTATGTATGCCTATTTGCTGTTCAAAACGGGAATGATAGGGGAGGATAAGCGGGTATATGTAGGGAACTACTCCTTTAGAAGACTCAAATTGGGCTTTATAGGCTTTAGAAATGGTAAGGATAAGGATATAAGCCCTGTGGATACGCATGTACGAGATGCATTTGAACAAAAGCTCATACAGCTCCTAAAAGAGATATATGACCCTGCGCTACCCTTTGTTGAAAAGTAAGTTAATGAAATTATGTGCTTGTATATTTTGGTATTACATTTTATTCCTATATTTGCACCCAAAAATAATAGCAGATGTCTCCTAAGAAAATAGTAATCTTTATGCTCGGTGTATTGCTCTCTTTGCTATGGCTTACCTTTGTTAGCCGTGAATATATGGACGAAGAGAACGAAGTAGCCCATGGAATAAGAATCGGTAATTTCCAAATGAAGTACCCTACTTTCTGGGATATCTTCTCCCGTCAAGAGCATATTACCAACGATAAGGCTATGGCGATTATACAGGGAAAAGAGCCTGATCTTGAGAAAGTTGAAAAAGATACAATGGGGGTGACAACTATGGTCAATAGGCATAAGTTCGTCTTCCCAGAGGATATGAATCAATTGCGAGACTCCATTGGTGCTTTCCTCTCAGCGGGGAATCCTCCCTTGGTGAGCAATGTGGAGGGGCAGATCTACTATCCTGCTCCTGCCAAGGACTTCGTTAAGAAGCTACATGAGAAGCTCAGCCAGCCCTCTTGTCGTATTCTTCATTATGGAGATTCCAAGCTAGAGGGCGATCGTATCACTGCTTATTTACGTAATGGTCTACAAACACTCTATGGAGGGACAGGGCCTGGCTACTTTCCTATCAAGATGCCTTATGGGCAACGCAGTATCATAGAACAAACCTCAGGAAACTGGTATCGCTACGCGCTTTTCAATGCCGAACAGCGCAAAAACAAGGATCTTTTACAGAACAATCAGTATGGGCTTTATGCCAATGTTTGCCGTTTTGCTCCCGCACGTGGTGAGACAGCAGGGCTTAAGACGGCTTCTTTTACCATTTCTCCTTCGCACTCTTATTACAATAGGCTTAGCCAGTACAACCAAGTAACTATACATTATGGTAATTGTACGACACCTGCCTTAGTCACTGTCTATGAAGATGATAAGGAGATAAGAAAGGATACGCTTATAGACGATGGTGCCTACCATGCTTATAAGCTGAACTTTTCTGCTACGCCCAAGAAACTCCGTGTGCAGTTCTCCAGTACCAAAAGTCCTGATTTCTATGGGGTAACAGCAGGTAGTACTGAGGGGGTACAGGCTGATAATATTCCTACACGTGGGGATTCGGGCTTTCACTTTACCCGTATTCAGGATACTTACGATGCGATGAGTCGCGAGCTGAAACCCGATATTATCATCTTCCAATTCGGGGGAAACCTCGTTCCCTATCTGACCAAAAACAAGGTAGCTTCCAGCGTAAAGCGTATCATTACCAATATGCAGTGGGTGCAGAAGCGTAACCCCGATGCCCTCTTTATCCTAATAGGCCCCAGCGATATGCTTAAGCGAAGTACCAAGACCACTTATGACATTATCCCAGAACTAGTAGAGGAGATGAAAAAGCAAACGGCTGAGAATGGCTTTGCATTCTTTAGTATGTACGAGGCCATGGGCGGCAAGAACTCTATGAAGATATGGTATGATAACCGCATGGCAGCCAGCGACTTGGTACATTTCTCTGACAAGGGTACCGAGCGTATGGCACAACTGTTATTCCAGAACTTGGTAGAGGACTTGCTTTCGGTACAATCTCCCGATATGTACAAAAAATAGGCTACTTTTAGAACCCGCCCAACCAGCCTTCTCGGTCAAGGCTGCGGTATTGTATGGCCTCGCCTATATGGTGCTCCTGTATGGTTTCCGCTCCTTCCAAGTCGGCTATGGTACGGGCTACCTTTAGGATGCGGTCATAGGCACGCGCTGAAAGGTTAAGTCGTTCCATGGCTTTCTTGAGCATGGCCAAGGAGGAGGCTTCTACATGGCAGTATTTGCCTATCTGTT
Organism: Capnocytophaga sp. CM59; assembly: GCF_000293175.1. Lineage (NCBI taxonomy): Bacteria > Pseudomonadati > Bacteroidota > Flavobacteriia > Flavobacteriales > Flavobacteriaceae > Capnocytophaga > Capnocytophaga sp. CM59. Next base: position 11,941 of record NZ_ALNN01000008.1, on the reverse strand, counting down.
GGCTACTCATCTGGGCATTGTAGTGGATATGTTCGTACTGGGCAAACCGCTGGGTCTGTATCTCTCTAGCGCGTATAACCCGCTCGCGAATGGCGGTACTGCTTTCGGCCTTTTCCCGCTGGGCAAGTTTTTCAAAAGGTACAGGATTGACCTCTATATGTATATCTATCCTATCGAGCAAAGGCCCAGAAATCTTGCTCAAGTACCGCTGCATCTCGGCAGGGGAGCTTACCATAGGTGCATCAGGATCATTGAAATAACCGCTGGGTGAAGGATTCATACTGGCAACCAACATGAACGAAGCGGGGTAGGTGATGGAGAACTTAGTGCGAGAGATAGTAACCTCTCTGTCCTCCAAGGGCTGGCGCATCACCTCCAATACACTACGCTTAAATTCGGGAAGTTCGTCCAAAAAGAGTACTCCATTGTGCGCCAAGGAGATTTCCCCAGGCTGTGGATAGCTACCTCCTCCCACTAGCGCCACGTCCGATATGGTATGGTGCGGACTGCGAAAAGGCCGCTGACAGATAAGTCCATTGTCTTTGACCCGCCCCACTACACTGTGTATCTTAGTAGTTTCTAAGGCTTCTTGTAAGGTCATAGGAGGCAGTATGCCAGGTAGGCGCTTGGCCAGCATGGTCTTACCAGAACCAGGAGGGCCAATGAGTATAATGTTATGTCCGCCCGCCGCGGCAATCTCCATACAGCGCTTGACACTTTCTTGGCCTTTGACATCGGCAAAGTCAAACTCAGGGGTCTCCACATGCTTGAAGAACTCCTCACGGGTGTTTAGCTCTACCCGCTGCAAGCTATCTTCCCCATTGAGAAAGTCTATAACCTGCTTGATATTCTCCGCACCATACACCTCTAAGTTATTGACAATAGCAGCTTCTTTGGCGTTTTGCATAGGGAGTATAAATCCCTTGAACCCTTCCTTTCTAGCTTGGATCGCAATAGGCAGTGCACCCTTGATGGGTTGTAGACTTCCGTCCAAGGAGAGCTCACCCATGATGATATACCGCTCTATCTCCTCACACTGTATCTGTCCGTTGGCCGCCAAGATGCCTATAGCAAAGCTCAAGTCATAGGCCGACCCCTCTTTGCGCATATCGGCAGGCGCCATATTGATCGTGATTTTTTTTCCAGGGATTTTGTATTGGTTATTGTGTAGCGCTGCCTCTATACGGAAGTTACTTTCCTTTATTGCATTGTCGGGTAGGCCTACTAAGTGGTAGCCCACACCCTTATCTATATTGACCTCAATGGTAATGGTAATTGCCTCTACGCCATAAACAGCACTGCCATAGATCTTTACTAACATGCTCTTCGTTTTTGAAAAAAGATTTTTTGTGTAGAGCAAATTTACGAAAAAATAACGAATTTTGGGTTATAAAAATGATTTTTCTTTTTCTACATGGCTATATCCGTAATTTTCACTACTTTTGTCTTTCTAAAATGAGTAATCATGGAAAATATTTTTACCTATTGTCCCCACTGTGGAAGCAAGGATATAGAGTTTCCTAATTTGGTGCGTTTTCTCTGTCACCATTGTGGTTTTGTGTATTACCACAATATAGCTGCTGCCGTGGCAGTTATCTTTAGGCACGAGAGGGAGATCCTTTTTGCGGTGCGAAATATAGACCCTGACAAGGGCAAGCTTGACCTCCCTGGAGGCTTTATAGATCCTGATGAGAATGCCGAAGCCGCTGCTTGTCGTGAGGTAAATGAAGAATTGGGCTTAGAGATAACGCCAAGCCAACTAAAATATGTAACGACTCAACCCAATCACTATTTGTACAAGAATATTCCCTATCGCACTATGGATATCTTCTACGAATGCCCCTTGGATGTGCCTGTTTCTGTAAGGGCAGCCGATGAAATAAAGTCCTTACAATGGATTCCCATACCTGAAATAAACCTTAGTAAAATAGGTTTCGTCTCTGTAAGAACAGTCATTGAAAAATATTACTTAAACCAATGAAATTCAATTCCAAATACTTCTTCGCTGCCCTGATCATCTTTTTGGTAGAGGTAGCCATAGCCACTTTATTCAAGAGTGTTTCCTTTGTACGGGCATACTTGGGGGATATTCTGGTAGTGATACTGATTTATTGCTTTATTAGAGCCTTTTTCCGTATCAAGAACACCAAGAAATTACTTATAGGGATTTTCTGCTTTGCTGTATTTGTGGAGATACTACAGTACTTTAAGCTGGCTACTTTCTTCGGTTTTGGCAAAGGTACTCTTGGGTATATTCTTTTAGGGAATCATTTTTCCTATGAGGATATTCTTTGCTATGCCACTGGCTGTTTCTTAGTATTTATCTTTGACAAATAACAGGATTTTACTTTAAGTAACGATTTCTTCCTTTTCATGCAAAGCCTGCTATCCATTGAGGATTAACTTTTTAGAGATGAAGATTAACAAAAATATAAAGGTGTAATTTTGTTTTGTATTTCAGGATTTTATATTTTTGTCCTCAATAAATAATATAGATATGAAGAAATTAACTTTTACAATAGTTATTGCCTCGTTATTTTTGTGCTTTTCTTGCAGTAAAGATAATGAGACATCAGCAGCAGGTACCTTAGGGGTTACAGGCAGTGGTATATACTACCAATTTGCAGGAGGGTATGGGTATTATGACCTTCGCTCAGGGAGAAACATTACTGAGATATTCAAGAGCAATATAGTTGATAAGTATGATGTCTCTTGGGATGGCCAGAAGCTATTGGTAGCTTGGGCAAAACGACCTTATGGCCAATATCAGACGGATTATCTTCAATTTACCTATCTGCCTATGCTTGAGAAGAAATCTGGTGCAGCTACCAGTGATGATGATTTCGAGAAGCGTCAAATCAATTCCTTTGACTTCAATGGTTATGAGGTAGGTGCCGCTGGCGGGGTAGGTTTTTTCCTCTCGCCTGACGAGTGCTTTGTCGCTGTACAAGCCCAAAAATCTATGGGTTATAATGATGATAATCCTGCAAGTATATTGGATAGGAGTAGCGGGCGTGTGCTAAAAGAATTTAATATTGACGGATATCAGCCGCATAGGATCAATATCGTAGGCTGGTCAAGTGCTGGGGAACTTTTCCTTAGTGTAGATAATGAATTAGCAAAAGCCTCAGAAAGCAATAATTGGCGTATGATCTATGTAAAAAAGCTCCCATTTGATGATATAGAGATGCTCAATATGAACTCACAAGGGACACAATTTGTCTTCAGAAGGGGTGATAAGCATATTTGGCTCTATGATATACAAGAGGACTCATCCTACCAAGTAACTACTTCAAAGGTAGATGGCATTACCGATGCAAGAACTTATTATTCAGGTGGAGAGCGTCTCCCATCCTTTTCTCCAGATGGGAAGTATATTGCCTTTACAGGACAGCCCAGACACTCTGCAGTGCCCTATGCCTATGACCCAGCGGTATTTGGGACTGCAGGGGTAGTCAATATGCTTATCATTATAGAGAATAATGGCAAAACCAGAGATCTTGATGCCGATAATGACGGTACTATATTCTATCCCAAAGATGGGAAATACCCCATATCAGCAGAGCAACGACTCATCTGGAGATAAAAGAAGTCACTTATTGATAATAGGTAAAGATGCGCTCTACAATGGCAGCAGGTTTGTTATTTTTGTACCAAATTTCCTCTGTGCAGTTGTTGAATTTGTCATAGTGGTAGATGGTTCTATTAGGGGAAGGAATCTGTCCGTCATCTATTTGTAGCAAATTTCCTTTCTCATCATACGTATAATACGTTCCAGAGGTAAAATCGCCTGTAAGGAGATTAAAATTTTCTTTTTTGATACATTGGTTGTCCTTGTTGTAAGAAAAAATAGTCTTTATAACCTCTCCTTCTAGAAAATAACTATAAGTTTCTACTTCCTTATCGTTTTCCATACAGTGGTAGGAACGAAATTCATCTCCCTTGTATGTTTGTATCTCTACTATAGCTCCTTTGGAGTCATAGATATAATATTTTGTTTTCTTGTCAGAGATATCTTTCTCATCATGTAAAGGAGTTGTATAGGTGGTCTCTTCATATACTTCATTATTGGCTAAATATTGATAAGTAGTATAAAAACAAAACAAGGAGTAACATTCTTTCTTTTCAGCAAGCAATGTACCTTCTTTCGTATATGTATACCAAGTATCATAGGCTTCATCACCTAAAAGGCTAGTAGATTTGTTTTTTTCATATGTAATATTCCCTTTGCTATTATATGAATATCTATTTTTATTAATGAGTGTATTATTCCTATATTCTGAAATAGCTTTTTTCCTTTTGTTTTTATCAAACAACATTCTTATTTCAAATAAGTTGCCATCAATCTTGTATTTTTTAGAGATCATTACTTTTCCCTCGTAGAAAATTTCTTCTTCTATATGTTCGGGATTGTTTTCCTCTTTGTATTTGTATTCATCAGCTTTTGTAAGTAGATTATCCGTGTTGTATTGGTAAAATATCTTTTGGAAAAGTTTCCCATCGGTATAGTAGTTATAAAATTCTATGATATTTCCCTTTTTATCAAAGATGTATCGGCTATGTACGGGCATACGTTCTACTTTGGCATTCTTAGGAAATATCTTTGCCTCTTTTCCGTTTTTATTTTCATAATGGTAAATGAATTTCTCTACTGATTTTACTTTTCCTTGAGGAGTAATACCTAAGTTTCTAAGATGTTCGTTAGTATATCTATTAGGGTCATCTTCTTGTGCTAAAAGAGATACATAAAAACAAGAAGAAAAATAAAATAACAAACTAAATAAAAAATGTTTCATAGTATTAAAATATTTTATTCATAATAGGTAAAAGTTCTTTCGTAGATATAGTTCTTTCCATTATTATATTTTTCTATTTTGATAAGATTTTGATAGCTATCATAAGTATAAAGTATTTTTCTTATTGTTTTATTTCCTTTATAAATTATTTTAGAGAGTAAGTTATTGTTTTTGTCATATCTATAAATATCTTTGTTGGCTTCTTTATTATTTTTATAAATAGTTTTTGTAAGATTATCAGCCATATCATAACTATTTGTACAATATTCTTTTTTATTATTGTCATATAATAGTTCTGTTTTTATTATTCTATCCTTATCATCATAATAATGAGTATAAGTTCTTACTATCTTTTCTTCTTCATAATCATAGAATCTCTTTATACGACATTTTTCATCATATTGTATCTTTTCTTTAGTAGTACTGTAATAATTTCCGTTAAAAAATTTGGTAAATTTTTCTTCTTCTATAAGTTGGTTGTCTTTATAATGATAAAATATATGTATTTCGTCTCCATTCCTTTTCTTCTCATAACTTTCTATAGGTAAGTTGTCTTTATAAATGTTCTTGATGAGAATATTTTCATCTCCATCTATATTTTCTGTAGCCAAGATAAGTCTGTTCTGGTCATCATATTGGTACTTAGTGATACTTTTTTGACTGATAGAGAATTGTGTAAAATAATAATCTTTTTTGATAAGGTTGCCTCTTTCATCATATTCAAGTTTGTATTCAGAGTCTAATTTTCCTTTTAAATAATCAAGTTTCTTTATAAGCTTTCCCTTGTTATTGTAAGAATAGATAGTAGTTTCTGTGAGTGTATCATTGCTGTAATAATGACTTTCTAAGAGCTGTTGCTTGTCATTATATTTGTATAGCTCTCGGTAAATAAAAAGAGGATCACTTTCTTTAAGACTATAACCTTTTAATTCTTGTAATAGTCCTAATGGATTATAGAAATAAGAATTTTCTTCTATATAAGTTCCAAAGTTTTCTCCCCATATAAATTCTCTTAGATAAATAAGACTATCTTTTTCGTTGTATCTCCTTTCATATTTGCTATTTATATTGCCGTGCATATCATATTTGATAAATAGAATTTCTTTTCCTTCTTTATCAAAGCCATAAGTATAATTATTATCAAAAAGCTCCTTTTTTATAGTGTCATATTTATTATATTCTATAAAATAGTGGGCAGTATGCATAGTTTTTACCTTTCCTAAAAGAGGTTTCTTAAAAGGATAAGCTAATTCAGGATCTATTCTGTATTTTTCTACTTTGTTAGCTGCATTTTGCCCACATATAACAATAGAGAAAAGGAATAAAAAGGGAAATAAATAGTTTTTCATAGCATTACAAATTAAATTTATCTTACAGAACGGAGTATTTTTGGTAGTGATTCCTTCCAAAACTTCCAGTTATGAGTGCCTTGTCGGAATATTTTGGTGTAGTTTATTTGTTTTTCGTCCAAGAACTGACTGAGTGTTCTGTTGGATTCAATCACTAAAGCATCTTCTTCGCCACATTCCAAGGTGTAAGTAGGAAAATGGCTTTTCTCTGTAGCTAATTTAGCATTGATAATGTTTTTGAGTAGGGTAGTGGCAGGTTCTATAAATCCGCCGCTGGTAGAATAAGCATTGCCAAAGAGCTCATGATGTTGGAAAGCTAAGTAAGTTGCTCCAAAGCCGCCCATAGAAAGCCCCGCTATGTTTTGGTGTTCCTTTTCAGAAAGAATACGGTATCTCCTTTCTATCTCAGGAACAAACTCTTGGATAAAGAAGTCTTCATAACGCATATCGCTACTATTGTAATAGAAAGAGTTGAACCCATTAGGGCAGATGATGATCATCTCTGTAGCGCCTTCGGCTATGGCTTTGTCGGCTGCCGCCTGTAGGCCTCCGTCGCTGAACCAACTCTTATAGTCCTGATACATACCATGTAGCAGATAGAGCACAGGATACTTGCGTTCGGGTTCCTTGGCATAGCTGGGGGGAAGATATACCGCATAGTGTTGCTTCCCGCCCAAGATCCTGCTCTCAAGGGTAGGGGAGAGGTCTATGGCGGCATCAGAGGAAGGGGGCGCTGGGGCACTGCCTGTATGAGTGGTCTTTGAACAAGAGAGAGATAGGACAAGACCGATGAGTAAAAAGATCTGTTTCATAATCTTAGGGTTTTAGGGTTATAGAAATATAGCATTAGCCAAAGAGGTGAGCGATGACCTCTTCTACTTTGGCATAGGCAATGACATTGATATTGCTTTTAGCAGCGGTGAGCTTGCAGTATTTAGAGATAAAGATGGTGTCAAAACCGAGTTTTTCCGCCTCCGAGATACGTTGTTCTACGCGCTGTACGGGTCGTATTTCTCCTCCTAAGCCTACTTCGGCAGCAAAGCAAAAGGTCTTAGGGATTGCCACATCTTCGTTGGAGGAGAGGATAGCCATAGCCACGCCCAAGTCAGTGGAAGGATCATCTACCGAGATTCCTCCAGTGATGTTTAGAAACACGTCCTTGCTACCTAAGCGGAAGCCTGCGCGCTTTTCCAGTACCGCAAGGAGCATATTCAGGCGCTTGGCATTGAAGCCCGTGGTGGAGCGTTGAGGGGTACCATATACAGCGCTGCTCACAAGCGCTTGTATTTCAATCATAAGCGGACGCATACCCTCAATAGTAGCCACTATGGCCGTGCCAGAGCTATTCTCATCGGTCTTGGAAAGGAGCACTTCCGAGGGGTTGTTCACCTCTCTAAGGCCTGTGGAGAGCATCTCATAGATACCCAATTCGGAGGTAGAGCCAAAGCGGTTTTTCAGCGCTCTAAGGATACGGAATACATGGTTGCGGTCGCCCTCGAATTGTAAGACGGTATCTACCATGTGTTCCAATATTTTAGGCCCTGCTATGGTGCCATCCTTGGTGATATGACCCACGATAATCACGGGTACGCCTGTGAGCTTGGCATACTTGATGAGCTCCGCTGTACATTCCCGAATCTGGGAGATACTCCCTGCCGAGGCCTCTATATAATCCGAGTGGAGTGTCTGTATGGAGTCTATGATAAGGATTTCAGGGTCAAGGTCTTTTATCTGTTGAAAAATGTTTTGGGTCTTGGTTTCAGTAAGTATATAGCAATTGTTACGAGCATTGGTGATACGCTCTCCACGCATCTTGATCTGTTTTTGACTTTCCTCGCCCGATACATATAGGGTCTTGTAGGGCATACGCATGGCGATTTGTAGCAGCAGTGTACTCTTCCCTATTCCAGGTTCGCCTCCTATGAGTACAACCGAACCAGGTACAATACCTCCCCCAAGTACATTGTTCAACTCTTGGTCACCACTATCCAATCGCATTTCCTTTTCCGTGGTGATTTCATGTAAGGGAACGTATTTGTTGGTTTTCCTTGAGCGGGGGGTATCATCCTGTTCATCTTCCTTTTTCCATTGGTGTTTTTCTTCCTTTTGGATGACCTCTTCCACAATGGTATTCCACTCTTTACAAGCGTAACATTGTCCTTGCCATTTGCTGTATTGTGCCCCACAGTTCTGGCAGAAAAAAGCAGTTTTTGTCTTTGCCATTTTGTCTTTTGTTTTGACAGCAAAGATAAGAATAATTTGTCAATTAGCTCATTTGCCAATGAGTTATTTTGCCAAAAACTAATTTACTGCTGAATATATGCTAAATAATTGGTAAATCACCAAATTTTTTTTATCTTTGCGCCTTAAATCACTAACCACTGATAACTGACAACTAACAACTGAAAATATGTTCCTAACCGCCGCCCCTCTTTTTTATTATACACGTATCAGAGAAAGATACGAAAACTCCTATTTGGCAGAGGACGTCAATCAGGTGATTATAGGCATTGACTGTGATTACTTAGATGCTAACCAATATAGTTATTCTTCCTTAGAACAGTATCATCAGCAGCAGAAAGCCATTGCTCCTTTTGCGGGGCTTTTTGGAGTGTTTTCTTATGAGACGATTCATTTCTTTGAACAAATTCCTGAGAAAGCCCAAAGGCAGTATGATTTTCCTGCTTTTGTCTTTGCCAACGCCAAGGCTTATCTGCACTACTCCAAGGTGAGTAAGGTGTATTCTTTCTATGGTGATGAGCAGCAGTATTTCCACTTCTTAGAGGAGGCTAATAACCAAGAGTTACCCCCAGCACAAGAGGCTTTTTACCAGCTACAGACCGACCTTGCCCAGGAGAGGGCACATTTCTATCAAATGGTAGAGAAAGCCAAGGAGTATATACGTTCAGGCGATGTCTTCCAAGTGGTACTCAGTGAGCAGTTGTCTTTGCAGAGTAATTTGGATTCGCTTGATTTCTACCGCTATTTAAGTAAGGCCAATCCTTCTCCCTATATGTTCCACTTTCCAACCCAATATGGCGATGTGGTGGGTTCTTCTCCCGAAATTTTAGTAGATATCACAGGTAGCCAAATTCATATAGCCCCTATTGCAGGTTCTCGCCCACGTGGAAAAGATGCCAATGAGGACTTACGCTTAGAACAGGAGCTTTTGGCTGACCCCAAAGAGTGCGCTGAACATCGTATGTTGGTGGATTTGGCGCGCAATGATATTGGCAAATTTGCTGAAAAAGGCTCCGTAGTGGTCAAAGACATGATGCATATACTTCGCTACGAACATATCATGCATATAGAGTCCCATGTATATGGTACCAAGCGTGCCGAAGTGTCTCCCTTCGAGGTGATTTCTATCGTTTTCCCCGCTGGCACCCTCAGCGGCGCTCCCAAAATACGAGCGATGGAGATCATAAGCGAACTCGAATCCTTCCGTCGTAATGTCTATGGAGGGGGGATAGGTTTCCTACACTTCAATGGCAACGTACAGCTGGCTATTGTCATACGCAGTGCCTTTTTTGAGAAAACAGACAAGGACAAGCAGCTCTCAAAGGTCTTTATCCAAGCAGGGGCAGGCATTGTCTATGATTCTTCCCCAGAAAGGGAGTATGACGAAATCTGCCATAAGCGGGCTTCTGTACTGAATGTATTTACCAAAAATTGTAAAGAGAAATGATATTACTGATAGATAATTACGATTCTTTTGTATTCAATGTCGCTCAATACCTCCAAGAACTCACCGATGAGCAGGTGAGAACCGTACGCAACGATGCGATTACTTGGGAGCAGATCACCGCCCTACAACCCTCTCGCATTGTGCTTTCTCCAGGGCCAAAGCATCCTAAGGATAGTGGTATCTGTTTGGAGATTCTTCAGAAGACTACTACCATTCCTGTATTGGGTATCTGCTTAGGACATCAGGCTTTTGGTCTGGTCAATGGGGCAGAAATTAAGCGTATGGAAGTGCCCCTACATGGGAAAACTTCTACCCTTACGGTAACTGATGATAACACCCTGCTTTTCAGTGGCTTACCCAAACAGTTTCAGGTGATGCGCTACCACTCTCTCTATGTAGGAAAGGAGCAACTCCCTGAGCATATTCGTGTGACAGCTCTTTCGGACGATGATATCATTATGGCCTTAGAACATAAGGAAAAGCCTATATATAGCATACAGTTTCACCCCGAATCATTTTTTACCGAGTATGGCAAACATATCATCAAGAACTTTATCACCCATACTCAGAAGGTACAACCCTCACAAGCTGATCATACGCTTGAGAAGGCAAGAGCCAATGAGGTATTCAAGGCAGCACTGAAGAAGTTGCAGGAGAATATCCCTTTAGCCAACGAAGATTTCAAGGAAATTTGCGCTGTTATCCATACCAAACAGTATGATATTGTTCAGTTAGGGGCTCTTTTGGTCTTGATTTCAGAGAAAAGTCTTTATCCTGAATCTCTGACTGCTTTTGTAAGGAATATTTTGGCCTATAGTACTACCTTTGCCGACGAGAGTCCTATGATAGACCTTTGTGGGACAGGGGGTGATGGCCTTAAAACGATTAATATCTCCACTACCGTGGCCTTCATCGTCGCTGCTATGGGGGTAAAGGTAGCCAAACATGGCAATCGCTCAGTAACCAGCCAGAGTGGTAGCTCTGATGTATTAGGCCAATTGGGGATTCCTTTGGAAACATCACTCTTGGAACAACTAACACACCTCCAGAAAGAGCACTTGGCTTTCTTCCATGCGCCTTTCTTTCACCCTTTGGTAGGGGAGGTGAAGGAGGTTAGGCAAAGGCTCGGTATACGTACGGTGTTCAATGTCTTAGGCCCCTTATTGCACCCCAATACCAAGCTCAAGTATCAGCTGGTAGGTCTCTACCACGAGCCTGTACAGCGCCTCTATGCCGAGACGCTCCAGCTATTGGGTAGAAAACATGCCTTGGTCGTAAGGGGTAATGATGGGTTGGACGAGATTACCCTCTGCGATGAGACTAAGATTGTGGAAGTCAAGGACGGAAAGATACTTGAATATACCATAGCCCCTGAGATGTTTGGCTTCAAAAGGGCTTTCCATGCCGATATACAAGGAGGTACTCCAGAGGAAAATGCGGCCATACTGCTAAGAACGCTCAAGGGCGAGGAGCAATCGCCTAAGTCGGATATCGTGATACTCAATGCTATGTTTGCCCTCTATACAGCTGACTTTGTCAAGCACCCTGCCGAGGCTAAACCGCTTATAGAGGAGGCTATCCGTAGCGGAAAGGTGTACGAACACTATTTGAAGGTAAAAGATAAAAGGTAAAAGGAGTATGAGACAAAAGCTATTAAAATACATACTGTTTCTAATAGCTGTTTTTGTAACAGATGTTATTTTCCTATTCTTATCCATGAAGGATTATAAGGGGGGTATGTCCTCTTCTTGTTTAGAATGTTCCTTAGGAGAGGATATTTTTGTATTTTTACTCATAAAAATAGGTGTTTTAGGGGTACTACTTACTCTTTTGTTTAGAGTAGTGAAGAAGAGTGTGTATTTGTATGGATTGATTTTATTATTTCTATTATCCACGCTCTACTATATTAATTATATGCTCTTTGTAGATAGAGTTGCCGCTTGGAATACTTATTCTTTTGAGGAGACATGGATTACTATATTTTGGAATTCTTATAGATATTTCCCTATGCTTATGATTATATATGTTCTTCTGACAAATAAGCTCATTAAAGAAATAGAAAGCATTAACCATTAATGCGAATCAATAGTTAAAAATATCTGTATAAT
>NZ_ALNN01000007.1:0-6366 GCF_000293175.1 Capnocytophaga sp. CM59 | reverse complement strand
GTTTGCGAAAAATTAGCATGAGCAGGTGTAGGGGCTAATTGCCATTAGCCCTTGAAAGAGAGTTAATTAGGAGTGAATCCCTTGCCTTATTTATTCGTATTTTATTCGCATTCTAAATATGATTGACTATAAGAGCGAACATTCTTCTTAAACTACATATTTATGAGAAAAAAATTTATATACCCTGCACTTTCCTTATTAGCCCTGATGGCTTGTAACAATAAGGATAGTCTCATGATAGAGAATTTCGAATCTGGCTCTTTTGAAAATTGGACGATTGAGGGCGATGCCTTTGGTGAAGCTCCTGAAAGAGAGGCGCTTCCTGGACAACAACCTGTAGTGGGCTTCGAAGGGAAATTCTTAGCCAACAGTTTCCACAATGGGGACGACTCTCGTGGAACGCTCACCAGCAAGCCTTTTCGTATAGAACGAGACTATATCAACTTCCTCATAGGAGGGGGTATGTCCCAAGACACCTATATAGAACTGCTTGTAAACGGCCAAAGTGTCCATAAGACCCACAGCACCGTGGAGAGTGAGACCTTACAGCTAATGAGCTGGGATGTAAAGGCTTACAAAGGCCAAGAAGCTACCCTACGCATCGTGGATAACCAGCGCGGTAGCTGGGGACACATCCTTATTGATGCGATTGAACAGAGTAATCAGTACAAAAGTAATATCATGGAAAACTACACCCTTACCTATGATATTTCTAAGAAATATCTACTACTTCCTATTGAGGACAGCGCCCCTGAAACCTCCGTACAACTCGTTGTAAATGGAGAAAATATAGGGGTTCCTCAGAACATTCGCCTAGCGAGAACGCACATTCAATATTGGCTTCCCCTATCAGTAGAGGCTTACAAAGGTAAAAAAATAGACCTTGTCTTCGGACAGGCTACCAAAAAGGATATAGGTATCAGCCAAATAAAACCTTCCGATACCTTTGACTATACCTATGACGAGACCTATCGTCCTAGTTTCCACTTTACCCCTCCTTATGGCTGGATGAATGACCCCAATGGTATGGTGTATCACAATGGCCAGTACCACCTCTTCTACCAACACAATCCTTATGGTGCACGCTGGGGCAATATGCACTGGGGACATGCGGTGAGTGAGGATATGGTACACTGGAAACACCTGCCTGTAGCTCTTGCCCCCGATGAGTTAGGAGCTATCTTCTCTGGTAGTGCTGTGGTAGATAAGTATAATACTGCTGGCTTTGGCGAAGGGGCTATCGTGGTCTTCTATACTTCAGCAGGTCAGCAACAAACCCAGTCCATTGCTTATAGCTTGGACAACGGACGCACTTTCACCAAGTATGCCCACAACCCTGTGATCCCGAACCCTGGCATTGAGGATTTCCGTGACCCTAAAGTATTTTGGTATGCACCCCAGAACAAATGGATTATGTCCTTGGCTACTTCCCAGTCCATTACATTCTATACCTCCAAGAATCTCAAACAATGGGAAAAACTTAGCGAATTTGGAGAAAATATAGGAGCACATACAGGAGTTTGGGAATGCCCAGACCTCTTCCCGTTGATCTACGATGGAAAAGTCAAGTGGGTGCTCTTTGTCAGCATCAACCCCGGTGGGCCTAATGGAGGAAATGCTACCCAATACTTCATCGGTGATTTTGATGGTACTACCTTTACGCCCGATCCGCTCCCCTACCCACTATGGCTAGACTATGGTCGTGATAATTATGCAGGGGTTACCTGGAGCAATATCCCTGAAAGTGACGGACGCAGGTTATTCCTTGGCTGGATGAACAACTGGGATTATGGTAATGTGGTGCCTACCCAAAATTTCCGTAGCGCCATGACCCTCCCTAGAGAACTAAGATTGGCGCATAACGGCTTACATATGGTCGTGGCCAGCTTCCCTGTCAAAGAAGTAGGTGATGAAAAGGATGGCACCCCTATCATCATGGACAAGCTCGCCGAAGATACCTTCCCGATAGGAGCCGATTATTATAACAATGGCTATGTATTGAGCTTTACCATCAAGCCTAATGGTCTTTCTACATTTGATTTTGCCCTGCAAAATAGTAAAGGAGAGAAAATCATTTTTGCCTTTGATACCGATCAGAAAACTTTCGTCGTGGATAGAAGCCAAAGTGGCCTTTCTGACTTTAGCAGCAACTTTGCCAAACCTCTAATCAAGGCGCCTCTGACCAAAAAGGATAGCTATACCATACATATGTGGGTAGATAAAGCCTCCACCGAGGTCTTTATCAACGGCGGCGAGGTCGTACAAACCAATATTGCCTTCCCTACCGAGCCTTATAACCAATTAAAATTTGATTTAAGAGGAAATACTGCCATCAGTGTAGAAAACATTACGCTGTACAAAGTTAAACATGATTAAATATCCTCAAGCAGGGAAGAAAGACCGCTTTTTTCCCTGCTTTTTCTATACAATAATCACACTAATTTGATTCTATCATGAAAAATACCATCGTAGGACTGGGAGAAATTCTCTGGGACGTATTCCCTGAAAGAAAGGTACTGGGGGGAGCGCCTGCCAATTTTGCCTATCATATCTCCCAATTTGGATTCCAAGGCCATGCTGTAAGTGCCATAGGAAAAGATCTCTTAGGCAAGGAAATCTTGGCCAGCTTAGAGAAAAAACATCTCAACTACCTCATCGAACAGACCGATTTCCCCACAGGTGAAGTCAAAGTAAAATTAGATAACTGGGGCGTTCCTCAATATGAGATTTGTGAAGGAGTGGCCTGGGACAATATCCCCTTTACCCCTGCTATAGAAAACCTCGCTAAGCAGACGCAAGTGGTCTGTTTCGGTTCCTTAGCACAGCGCCATGAGGTGTCTCGCAATACCATCCATGCCTTTTTGGATACTATGCCCAAGGATAGCCTAAAGATATTTGACATCAATCTAAGACTCAACTATTATACCAAGGAAATCGTTGAAAACTCCCTTAAAAAGGCTGATATTCTCAAGATTAATGACGAAGAAGTGGTAAAAATAGCCCAACTCTTTGGCTGGAATGCTCCTGAAAAAGAAGTTTGTAAACAATTATTGGAGAAATACCACCTTGATATCCTTATTCTCACCAAGGGTACCGAAGGCAGTTGGGTCTTTACTCCCAAGGAAGAATCCTTCTTGCCTACCCCAAAGATTACCATTGCCGATACTGTAGGGGCTGGGGATTCCTTTACCGCTGCCTTTATTGCCTCTCACCTACATGGGCGCTGCTTGGTAGCCTCCCACCAGTTGGCCGTAGAGGTCTCTGCCTATGTGTGCCAACAACATGGTGCTATGCCTCGCCTTGCTGATGCTCACTTGGAATTATTCAAGTAATCGCCCTATTTTTTACTGTTTTTTATTCGGATAAAGATAAGTGCTACAGATAAGAGTAAAGTAAAAATAGCCGTGCCTATAATCCAATTTTGTAGGCGCAAGGAACTCTCTTCCATTTGCTGTGGAGAATGAGGCTCACCAAAAATGATTTCTTCGGCTGAGAAGAAAAGTAACCCAAAAAGCAGAAACACTACCTGCGACCGCTTGAGTATCTCTATCACTTCTTTCTGTAACAGCATATCATAAAGAATAAATATGAGTACACAGAAGAGAACAGGAGCTGTAAAAATAGAAAAATTATAGGTAAGTATCGCAAACAGATAAGCAGCAAAAATAAGATAGTTGATGACCCTCGGAATTTTCAAGTACCAAAGAAATATCAAGAAAGCAAATATTATATAATAAAAAGGGAATAGTATAATGAGTATCTCTTGATAATTCTCTCCAAGATCTTGTTCCATATACTCCAAAAGGTTGTTGCTATATAGGAAAAGATACCAAGAAAGCATAGCCAAAAAGGCGAAAATCACTTGTATGCGGTATTTTCGCTTTAGCGTAGCATCGTTTATATGGGGAGTGGGAAGTCTCATTGTTTGCTTAGGTGATGGTAAAATTCTTCAAAAATAATCTTAAACCAAGCCGTATATTGGGCTGGCGCCTGCAAAATATCCTCTTTGATAGCCTCTAAGGAAAGCCATTTCCAAGAAGCTACTTCTTCTGGATTTATCTGAGGCTGGGCATCACTATAGCCTACCAATACATGGTCGTATTCATGCTCAGTAAGACCGTTATCAAAAGGGGCTTTGTATATGAAAGAGAATACCTCCCGAAGGGGTACTTGCAAGCCCATTTCCTCCTGTAGGCGTCGCTCGCCCGCTTGTTGGTTCGTCTCTCCTGCTCTGGGGTGACTACAACAAGTGTTTGTCCAAAGATTGGGAGAGTGATACTTACAAGCTGCCCGCTGCTGCAAAAGCACTTCTTGCTTGGAATTAAATATAAAAACTGAAAACGCCCGATGCAGGAGTCCCTTCTCGTGCGCTTCCATTTTTCCCATAAGCCCTATAGGCTCATCTTTTTCATTGACTAAGATAACTTGTTCTTCCATAAGTATCAATCAATGAGTGATTCAAAAGTCATACGATCGCCCTTTGTAAGGCCTAACTTATCGGAGAGTCCTCCATTGACCTCCAGCACATACATAGCATCTCCTTCTGAAGGACGTGAAGTCTCTGATAGGGGGGCTGCATTCTTAGCTATACTTACGATTTCTTTTTCTTTATTCAAATAGATGATATCCAAAGGAATATAAGTATTATGCATCCAAAACGAACGTGGTTTCTCCTCATGGAAGACAAAGAGCATCCCTTGGTTCTCCTTCATTGATTTGCGGTACATCAGTCCTAATTCGGTCTCCTGTGCGGTACGAGCAAACTCTATTTCAAAGGTTTTGATAAGGGTACCATCACTCTTGTAGAAAGAAAGATTACCCTCATGCTCAAAAGGAGGTTCGTATGGCTTTATCTCCTCTGGAGTAATGATTTGTTGCGGAAGGCTATCTGAACTTCCACGGCCAAAAAAGTACGGAAGTATCATGGCTAAAGCTACCAATACAAGCCCTCCCATAAGGATATTGGTAAAATGTTTTCTAAAAAAATCCACTTATAATAATGATTAATGGTTAATGATTAATGATTAATGGTTAATGGTTAATGATTAATGGTTAATGACTAATGGTTAATGGTTAATGACTAATAATTAATGAATGTAGGGTGGATTAATCATTAATCATTGCTGGCATTAATCATTAATGATTAGTCATTGCTGGCATTAATCATTATATGAGTTTTCCCACAAAGAACAGCACACTCATCAAAAAAGTAGAGAGTGCCACGACTTTCAGTTGGGAATCAAAAGCCTTGGGTTCTTTTACAGCTCTTACATAGAAAAGATGAAATACCAAAGGCACAAAAGCTATGATATACAACGCCTTGTAACGAAACTCAAGGGTCAATACTGTATAAAGCATCATAAGACACATGGCTATGATAATAAGCAAATAATGATAATATTTAGCCAAAGATAGCCCTATTTTTACAGGAATGGTATGCTTGCCCATCTGCTGGTCGTTCTCTACATCACGCATGTTGTTGAGGTTCAAAACCCCCATACTAAGCATACCACAAGCCGAAGCTGGCAGCAATACAAGTGGGTCAAAATACTGCGTATAAAGCATATAAGACCCCATAACACTCACCCAACCAAAGAAGATGAATACAAATACATCGCCTAAGCCTTTATATCCGTAAGCCGACTTACCTACTGTGTAACGAATAGCTGCAAAAATAGCCGCTCCACCCAAGAGCACAAAAATAAGTGCCAATCCCCATTGCTCTCTAAAAGAGAGTACAATAAGCGAAAGGGCTGAAATGGCCGAAAGCACAGCCGTTACCACCACTACCCGCCTCATCTCTTCAAGCGACATTGCTCCTGTCTGTATAGCGCGTTTAGGTCCTATACGATGTTCGTTATCAGTCCCTTTTTGGGCGTCCCCATAATCGTTAGCATAGTCAGAAAGCACTTGAAACAATACAGTTGTGAGCAAGGCTATAAGGAAAATATCCCAGCGGAAGGCACCTTGCCCATAGGCAATAGCCGAACCCAATAGAATTCCCGACATGGAAAGTGGCAGCGAGCGCAAGCGAGCTGACTGGTATAAGCTATGAAATGTAATCACAATAATGACTATTATCTTTCAGTACAGTTACAACCACCGATACCTTGGAACATATCGATACCGAGGGTAATCATGTGGGTACCTGAGTTATAGGAGCGTATAGCGTTGAGGTTTAGTCCGTAGCCGTAAGCGAAGTAGAACACGCCTTTCTTCAGACCCAACATAGGGCCTATGCTCAGGGGCTTGAACACCTGGTCGTTGATAAGGCGTACTGTGGCTCCTGCCCAGTAATAGTCCTCGTAGTCGAACCAGCGGTACTTCACATTCACATCGGTAATGGAACGGCCATCTCCTTCCAAG